>JADJJE010000001.1:600000-828705 GCA_016706685.1 Sandaracinaceae bacterium
AGCCGGCGCTCCACCGTGCCCTCGCGCAGCGTGGTGAGGTCCACCGGGCTGGTGAGCAGCACGCTCAGCCCCGCGACGGCCGACTCGGGCCCCACTACCCCCAGCGAGCTCGGCACGGGCACGGCAGGCCCGGTGAGCACCAGCCCGCTGCGCAGCTCGCCCACTCCGTCCACCTCCACGGGCACCTGGCGCTCCACGCGCTGCTCCCAGCTGAGCGGGATGCTGGCGGGCGCCATCTGCGAGAGCGCGACACCCGCAGGCAGGTCGAACTGCTCTTCGCTGAAGTAGTAGACGTCCAGATCGCCCGTGCGCAGGTCCAGCTCCACGGGCGGCAAGCTGGCGCTCACCAGCGAGTTGATGGCCGAGCGGCTGCCGTGCAGCGTGAGCCGCACGCGCGGCGGCACCTCGCTGGTCAGGATGCGACCCGAGGCATCGCTCGGCGGGATGACCAGGATGTCCACGTCCACCGAGCGGCGCACGTCTTCGGAGCCGTGCACCCACGAGTACAGCAACACACTGAGCGTCAGCGCTCCGAGCTTCAGCCCGAGGTTGCGCGTGACCCAGTTGCCCTTCTTCACCGCCGCCGGCGCGCGGCCCTCGGACAGCGTCATGGCAGCGTCTCCTCGCCGCGCCGCTTGGTGTTGGTGGGCACCGTGGGCGTGGCGTCGCGCGGCTCGACGGCCCCGCGGCTGCCCGTGCCCACGCCTTCGCCCCCCACCAGCGAGATGCGCCCCGTGGGCGGCGGCGGCGGGCGGCTGTTGCGTGCCGGGCGGTAGAACAAACCGAAGAGCGCGTCACGCAGCGAGCGGCCGTCGAGGTTGCGCACGATGTTGCCGTCGAAGCACAGCGACACGGCGCCGCGCTCTTCGCTGACCACCACCACCACCGCGTCGGTCTCCTGCGTGATGCCGAGCGCAGCGCGATGGCGCGCCCCGAGCGTGCGGTCCACTGCGCCGGCCAGGGGCAAGAAGGCGCCTGCCTGCCACACGCGTCCGTCGCGGATCACCAGCGCGCCGTCGTGCATGGGGTTCTCGAAGCTGGGGATGAAGATGGTGTAGAGCAGCTCCTTGCTGACGGTGGCGTCGAGCGTGGTGCCCTCCTCCATGAACTCGGCCAGCGAGGTGCCGCGCTCGAACACGATGAGCGCGCCGATGCGTTTCTGGGCCAGCTGGTTGGCGGCCTTGATGACCTCCTCGATGACCTGCGTCTCTTTGGCCGTGCGCTGCCCGCGGAAGAGCGAGCTGCTGCCCACGCGCGTGAGCGCGCGCCGGATGTCGGCCTGGAAGATGACCACGATGATGAGCACCACGTACGTGGTGAGCTTGTCGAGGATCTGCCACGTGGTGAGCAGGCCGAACTGCCGCGCCGCAGCGTAGCCCAGCAGCAAGAGCCCCATGCCGATGGCCATCTGCATGGCCCGGGTGCCCTTGAGCATCACCAGCATGGCGTAGATCAGCGTGGCCACGATGCCGATGTCGAGGCAGTCGCGCAGCACGTCGGCCGCCGCGCGGTCGAAGAAGTTGGCCACCCCCGTGGTCATGGCCGTGTAGAGCTGAATGACGAAGTCAATCATGCGCACCCCGCTGCTGCGCGGCGCGCCGCATGCCGAGGGACACATCCACCACTTGGCGCATCTCGGCCACATCGTGCACGCGCACGGCCGCTGCGCCGCCCATGACCGCGGCGCACACCGCGGCAGCCGTCCCGAAGACGCGCTCGTCGGGGGGTGGCTTGGTACCATCGGCGCGCGGCGAGAGCTCCGCGATGAACGACTTGCGCGACGGGCCCACCAAGACGGGGAAGCCCGACGCGACCAGCTCGTGGGTGCGCGCCAGCAGCGCCGCCGATTGCGCTGAGGTCTTCGCGAACCCGATGCCCGGATCGATCCACACACGCGCGCGCGGCACGCCAACGTCCATCGCTCGCTGGGCCGCCAGCGAGAGCTCACGCAACACGTCGGTCACGACGTCATCGTACGCGATCTGTGCGCCGGCTACTTCACCTCGTCCGCGATTGTGCATCAGCACCAAGGTGAGCCCCTCTTCGGCGGCCACCTCGAGCAGCGCCGGGCTCGCCCCGCCGCTCACGTCGTTCAGATAGCGCGCGCCCGCCCGCGCGGCCCGGCGAGCCACCTCGGGCTTGGTGGTGTCGATGCTGACCGTGATGCCGGCCGCGCAGAGCTCCGCCACCACCGGCTCGGTGCGGCGGATCTCCTCGTCCTCGCTGACCGCCACGTAGCCCGCGCCGTAGGCCTTGCCGGCCGGGCGTGTGGACTCCCCCCCCACGTCGATGACGTCGGCCCCGGCGCGGCGCATGGCCTCCGCCCGCGCGAGCGCCGCGGTGCGGTCCAAGAACAGCCCGCCATCGCTGAACGAGTCCGGCGTGACGTTGAGGACGCCCCAGAGGGCACAAGCGACGACGCCCGCCCCCTGGTGAAGGGTGGCGGGCTCTGCGTTGTTGTCTCGAGGCGTGTGGCCCCCCTGCATGAAACTCCTGCGAGCGAAGGCCCGCGCACCACCCTCAGCCGGGGGTGGGTACCTCGCGCGGCCGCGGCTGGAAGATGGAGCCCTTCTTCTTGTCCTTCTGGTCGCGGCGCTTCTCCGCGTAGCTCGGGACGATGATGTGGCGGTTCGGGGGCAACGGGCCTCCGCCCATCACGGCCTCGATCTCTTCGCGGTCCAGCGTCTCGCGCTCCAGCAGCGCCTCGGCAATGGCCTCGAGCTTGTCGCGGTTGGCCTCCAGCAGGGAGCGCGCCCGGGCGTACTGCTCGCGGATGATCGTGCGGACCTCGTCGTCGATCTCCTTGGCGGTCTCTTCCGAGTAGTCCTTGTGGTGGTTGCTGCCCAGGAAGCCCGAGTCTTCCTTCTCGACATAGGCCAGGGGCCCCAGCTTCTCGCTCATGCCCCACTCGGTGACCATGGAGCGCGCCAGCTGTGTGGCCTTCTTGAAGTCGTCCGAGGCGCCCGTGGTGAGCTGACCGAAGACGATCTCCTCTGCGATGCGGCCGCCGAGGGCCATGGCGATGCGGTCACGCACCCACGCCGCCGAGTAGCTGAGGCGCTCCTCGGAGGGCAGCGACATGGTCACGCCCAGCGCGGGACCGCGCGGGATGATGGTGACCTTGTGGATCGGGTCGTGGTTGGGCAGCAGGTTGGCGACCAGCGTGTGACCGGCCTCGTGGTAGGCGGTGGTCTTCTTCTCCTTCTCGCTGATGACCATGGAGCGCCGCTCGGAGCCCATGAGGACCTTGTCCTTCGCCATCTCGAAGTCCTGCATGGAGACGAAGTCCTTGTCCTGGCGGGCCGCCAAGAGCGCGGCCTCGTTGACCAGGTTCTCGAGGTCGGCCCCCGAGAAGCCCGGGCAGCCACGCGCGATGATCTCGAGCTCGACGTCGTCGTGGAGCGGGACCTTGCGGGTGTGCACCTGCAGGATGCCGAGGCGCCCACCCAGGTCGGGGCGCGCCACGATGATGCGGCGGTCGAAGCGACCCGGGCGCAGGATGGCCGGGTCCAAGACGTCCGGGCGGTTGGTTGCGGCCACGATGATGACGCCGTCCGTGGACTCGAAGCCGTCCATCTCCACCAGCAGCTGGTTGAGCGTCTGCTCGCGCTCGTCATGACCGCCGCCGAGGCCGGAGCCACGGTGCCGACCGACCGCGTCGATCTCGTCGATGAAGATGATGCACGGCGCGTGCTTCTTGCCCTGCTCGAACAGGTCACGGACGCGCGAGGCGCCCACGCCCACGAACATCTCCACGAAGTCGGAGCCGGAGATGCTGAAGAACGGAACGCCGGCCTCGCCCGCGATGGCGCGCGCCAAGAGCGTCTTGCCGGTGCCCGGAGCGCCCATGAGGAGCACGCCCTTGGGGATGCGGCCGCCGAGGCGCTGGAACTTCTTCGGGTCCTTCAGGAACGCGATGATCTCTTCGCAGTCGTCCTTGGCCTCGTCGATGCCGGCCACGTCTGCGAAGGTGACCTTGTTCTGGCTCTCATTGAGCAGGCGCGCCTTGGACTTGCCGAAGCTCATGGCCTTGCCGCCCGACGCCTGCAGCTGCCGCATGAAGAAGAAGAAGATGCCCAGCAGGAACAGCATGGGGAGCCACGTGAGCAGCGCACCCGCGAGGATGTTCTCCTCCTTGGGCTGGTACTCCACGCGCGCGCCGCTGTTCATCAGCATCTCGTTGACCTGGTCGCTGAGGATGCCGAACGTCTCGCGCGGCTGCGGCTCCGGGCGCTCGCCGTCGGCTCCGCGAACGCGGTAGCGGTAGTGGCCCGTGGCATCTTGGGTGCGCACGACCACCTCGGTGACCTTGCCCTCCTGGATGTCCGTGACGAACTCCGTGAACGCGACGGCGCGCGGAGGCTCGCTGTGCGAAGACACCATCGTCCAGATGGCGACGAACATGAGGATGAGGAGGACCCATAGGAGCAGGGTCTTGTGGCTCTGTTTCACAGCGAACCTCGTGTGCGGGGTGCCGAGATCGGGAGGCGCCCCGACCGAGGATACCCCGTATTACACATATAACTTTGTGGTCTCTTCCGAGCCGGGGCGCAACCCCCCTCGGTCGTGGTCTCTTCCAGCAGGCGTGCGCTCTTCGACCAAGTGGTCGCCCACCCGACGAAAGGAGACGCCGCGTCCGACGAGGATGTGAGCCCCGGCGCCCGCCCGAACGGCTTGCTCGAGCTCCAGCAGGTGCGCGCGACGGCACGTGACCGCTGGCGTGAGCGCGCCCTCGACGAGCTGACGGAGGGCCTCGAGCCGCAGCGCCCTGGGAGCCGCACGGAGCGTGAGGACGTCCAGGCAACGGAAGCCCGACTGGGGCACGAGGGCGGCGTCGAGGAGCTGCGCTCCTTGGCGCTCGACGAGCTCGACCAGATCGCGGGCGTCATCGGCCAGCTCGGCGAGGTGACGGTCCACCTCGGCGTCCTCGACGCGTAGCGCTGGCAGCGTGACGTGCCGCAGACGAACGCGCTCGAAGGCATGGTCATGATTGCTTGGGTCGGTCACCGCCACCAAGACGTTACGTCCGTCACGCATGCGCTCGTCGGCGCCCTGCCCGCGGGTTTCGAGATAGGCGTGCACGTCGGCGCGCGCGCAGTCGATGAGCGGACGAACCACCGCGTCCTCGCGCGCGGGAGCGATGCCGCGCAGGCCGCGCACGCCGCTGCCGCGTAGGAGCCGCGCCAACACGGTCTCGGCTTGGTCATCGCGGGTGTGGCCCACGGCCACCACGTCGGCACCGAGCTCGCGCCGCAGCGCTTCGAGGGCCTGGTAGCGAGCCTGGCGTGCTCGTGCCGGCGCTCCCGGACCGGGCTCGAGCGCGAGCGCGAGGCCACGGAACGGGACACCCCATCCCTGCGACAACTGCGCCACGTGCTGCACTTCCTCAGGCGCTTCGGGACGCAAGCCATGGTCCACGGATGCCACCGTCACCGTCAGCGCGAACGCTTCTGCGAGGCCCACGAGCACGTCGGCGAGCACGACGGAGTCGGGCCCCCCGGAGCAGCCCACCAGGACATGGGCGCCGTGGCGAAAGAGGCCACGGCTCTGGATGGTCGCGCGAACGGTGGCGATCAGCGGTGCCAGCGCTCCGCCTCGCGCCTCAGAAGACGCCGCTGAAGAGCGAGATGCGCACCTCGGTGGTGGGGCGAACCCCCAACAGCAGGTCGTCGCGGGTGGTGGCGCCGCGGCTGGAGACGGCCACACCGGGCATGCCCAAGTGCAGGCCATACTCGCTGCGACGTAGCAGGCCGCTTCCGGCACGGGCGATGCTCTCGCTGCGACGGCGGGCGGACGCCTCGGCCTCGGCGGCAGGAGAAGCCGGCGCGGCTTCGTCCTCCTCGTCTGCGGACTGCACGTCTTCATCATCCGCGTCGTACGAGCGCAGCGCGACGGTGAGCACCACCGTGGGCACGATCAGCGCGATGCTGATGGCCAGGATGGCGGTGGAAGCCTCCACCTGGTTGTTGCGGTCGAGGCCGTAGTACCCGCCGAGGGCACCGCCTGCAGCGCCGATGGCCGGGAAGACGACGAGCGCCCACCACTGGTCCAGGCCTGCAGCAGCCGGGATGACCAGGCCGAGCTCGGCGCCCAGGATGCCCAAGCCGAAAAGGCCCTTGAACCCTGACTCCTGCTGAACGAGAGCGGGTTGCGCGTCTGCGCGGGCGGGGTCCACCGCGGTGACGGCGAGAGAGAGAGCCAGGGTGATGGCGGCGACACGAAGCATACGGTGAACCATGGAGCCCCTCCGAGAGCGGAGAAGAAGTACGTCGACCGGGGAGTGTAGAGGAGTGTGCTGCTGCTGGCTAGATCGCGTGCCGCTCGAAACATCGAGCCGAGCCCCCGGAAAGCACGCGACGGAGGTAGGTTGTAGCGCACCCGCCGAATGTTCACCAGGGTCATCTGGTCGCCCGGGATTGACCGCCGCCCCCCTTCGATTTATTTAGCGTACGAAATATGCCCGGGGCATCCACCGAGAAGAACACGCGCGACGCGATGCTCGACCTGAAGCAGGACGTGGATCCCATCCTCGAGACATTCGTGTTCCTCTACACGGAGAGCCGGCGCGCCACGAAGGACGTGGCCCGCGAGCACGGTCTGACCGGGCCGCAGGTGACGGTGCTCAAGCTGCTCGAGGGGGTGGGCGATCTCTCGCTGTCCGAGCTCTCGGAGCGGATCCAGGCGCGGAACAGCACCATCACGGGGATCGTCGACCGCATGCAGCGGGACGGACTGGTGGTGCGGCGCCGCTCCGAGCGCGATCGCCGGGTCATCGAGATCGTGCTGACCCCCCGCGGTCAAGAGCTGGCCCGCGCCATCCCGGTGCAGCCCATGCAGATGTTCGCGTCCGCGCTGCGCTCGCTGCCACGTGAGGACCGCGAGGCCCTGCGGCGCATCCTGCGCGCCATGAGCGATCACGTTCGGACCCTGACCGAAGACGCCCCGCCCACCTGAGAAAGAGACGAGACCATGGAAGACCGAGGATATGGAGCGATCACCGTCGGACTCGACGGCCACGTGGCGACCATCACGCTCAACAACCCGGAGCGCAAGAACGCCCTCTCGCCGCGCATGGTGAACGAGCTGCTCTACGCGCTCGACGACGCGCGGGACACCCCGGCGGTGCGCGTCATCGTGCTGACCGGCGCGGGGGAGTCGTTCTGCGCGGGCGGCGACCTCAAGCAGATGGCGGGCGACGGTCCCGAGCTCGAGCGCCGTGGCGACTTCGACGACCTGTTGCTGCGCTTCGTGGGCCTGCACAAGCCCGTGGTAGCCGCCGTGCGGGGGCATGCCATGGGCGGCGGGCTGGGGCTGGTGGCGGCGGCGGACTTCGCCATCGCCGAGGCCGACGCGACGTTGGGCACCCCCGAGATCAAGCGCGGGCTGTTCCCCATGATGATCATGGCCCCGCTGCAGCGGGTGATGCCGCGTCGGGCACTCATGAACATGATGCTGCTGGGCGAGAAGCTCACCGCGGACGACGCGCTCGCGCTGGGCATCCTCTCGCACGTGGTGAAGCCCGGTGAGCTGGACGCGAAGGTGGCCGAGGTGGCGGGCAAGCTCGCCGCACAGAGCCCGACAGCGATGCAGATGGGGCTAGCGGCGTTCCACCACCAGGCGGACATGGGCATCAAGGCGGCCGTGCCGTACCTGCGCGACCAGCTCTACGCCCTGCTCAAGACCGAAGACGCGAAAGAAGGCCTGATGGCCTTCTTCCAGAAGCGCGCGCCCGTTTGGAAGGGGCGCTAGTCAGTCAGCCGGGGGCTCAGCGCCAGCGGCCACGGCCACGACCGCGACCCGGGCCACGGCCATCCACCGCGATGAGCGAGACGTCGTCCACGTAGCCGCCGAGACCGTTCGAGCGGCCCACGTGGCGCAGCTCGATGCGCGTGCTGTTCCCCGTCGCCTGGAAGCGGATGGTCTGGTAGCTCCACTGCGTGTCGCTCAGGTGGCTGCCCTCGGCCTCGAGGGTGGACACGACCTGTCCGTTCAAGACCACCGCCACGCTGTTGTCCACGCGCGGCGTGCCGGGACGCGCGCTGAACGCGAGGCGCAGGTCGTAGTGCTGTCCGGGCACCGTCTGCACGTCCTGATAGATGGCCGATGACGAGTGGCTGTCCAGCTCCACGAACTGCGCGCCCTCGGCCGCGCGGCCCGCCACGTTGTTCTGGAGCTCGATGCCGGGGCCGGACGCCAGCTGCCAGCCGGGCAGCGCGGAGAGCACCTGCCACGTGCCGGGCGCGAGGCGCTGCTGCTCGAAGCCGCCGTCGAAGAGCAGGTTGCCCCCCTGCTGGGGCGGAGGCTGCGTGGGCTGCGGCTGCACCACCACGGGCGGCGGGCTCTGCGGCTGCACGATGACCACGCCGATGTTCGAGCGCGCGTCCGGGCCGGCCGGGCGGTCCACCCGCCACCAGCCGAGCGCGCCCTGCTGGCACGAGTAGGCCTGGGCATAGCGAACGCGGACCTCGTAGGTGCCGGGCTGGTTGGGGATGACCAGCTGGAAGCGCACGGTCTCGAAGCCGCGGCTGTGCGAGCCACCGTTCCACACGCACTGCTGCGCCTGGGCCTCACCGCCGAGGCCCACGATGACCTGGTTGATGGCGCCGCCGCAGCCGGGGCAGTTGTGCTGGATCTCCATGGTGCCTTCGACCACGCCGCCGTTCGACACCGTGATGGAGGGGCCCTGACCGGCGAGACGCACGTTGCGCACCACGAAGCGCCCGGGCTCCTGGAACACGGGCGAGTACTGGACCTGCGTCACGGGCTGCGGCGGCACGTACACCGGCTGCGGCTGCGGCTGGGTGGGGACGTAAACCGGCTGCGGGTTCTGGGGCGGCACGGCGCCCTGGCCTGCGAATGGCATGGGGACGTCCACGGCCACGGGGTTACTGTTGTACGGGACGGTCTGCCCGAGGGACTGCGCCGCCTGCAGGATGGCGTTTCCCATCACCACCTCGAGGCACGAGGTGTACTGGGGGCCGCCGGGGTTCTGGCTGGCGTTGACCTCGAGGCGCCCGTTGAGCGTGCGCACCACGAAGCGCGTCTGCGTGAGCGGAGACGTGGCCCGCGAGAGGAAGCGGTCGCACGAGCGCAGGTCGTTCGCGCCGAGCGAGCCGGCCCGGATGAGCTGGTCCTGCAGCTGCATGTCCGGGTTCTGGAGCGGGGTGGCCGTGGGGCCCCCGCGCTGGGCCAACGCGGGCAGGGAGCCCACCGTCAGCAGGACGAGGCAGAGCAGAGCAGGGATGCGGCGCAGCGCGCGTGTCGGCTTCATGGGTTTCCTCGGAGCTTCCGGGCGCGCAAGACTGCCGCCACGGCATGAACGTGCCGGACCGACGCCCAGCGCAGCAAGCGTATTCAGCGAGCCGGGCTCGGGACAGGACAGCAGGTCAGGGCTGGATGAGCGCCTGGACGCTGAGCTCCAGCGCGCCGCCGCCGCGATAGTGGTCCGGTGACAGGGTGCCCACCGCCACGATCTCCGTCGCCACGCTGTCCGCGCTGGGGCCCCCATCACGCTGGAAGGCCGTGAGCTTCTCGCCACCCGCCCGGAGCGTGAGCTTCAGGTGCTGGCCGTCACCCACCGCGCGCGCATCGATGACACGCGCGGCCAGCGCGAAGAGCGGCGAGGGGTTGCCCTCGCCGAGGGGCTCGAGCCCCTGCAGGTCCGTCGCGCTGGGCAGCGCAAAGGTGTCTCCCACCTCCACGTCCACCAGCGGGAGCGGGCGTGTGTGGTCGCGACGCGGAGTGGCGGCCGCGAAGCCGGCCCGCAGCGCGTCGAGCCGCGCCTCGTCCATGGACAGCCCGGCCGCCATGGCGTGGCCGCCGAACTTGAGCAGGTCACCACGGCACGCGCTGAACGCGTCGTGCAGGTGATAGCCATCGGGCGTGCGGCCGCTGCCGTGCCCCACACCCGCTTCGTCCAGGGCGATGACCACGGCGGGGACGCCGAAGCGCTCCACCAAGCGCGCCGCCGAGATGCCCACCACGCCACGATGCCAACCTCGCTCCGCCACCACGATGCCGCTCGTGGGGTGGTCGCCGTAGACCGTGCGGGCTTGCGCCACGGCCTGCTCCGTGACCGCGCGCTCCACCGCCTTGCGCTCGTCGTTCAGCTGCTCGATGCGCCCGGCCAGCATGCGCGCGTCCACCGGGCTGCGCGCGCGCAGGAGCTGCAGCGTGAGCACCGGGTCCGCCAAGCGCCCGGCTGCGTTGAGGCGCGGCCCGAACTTGAACGCGATGTCCTGGCCACCGATGGCCGTGCCCGGGCGCACGCGGGCGTTCTCGCGCAGCGCGGCGATGCCCGGACGCGCGTTGGGCGCCCCCAACAAGCGCAGGCCCGCGCGCACCAGTCGCCGGTTGTCGCCCTCGAGGGGCATCACGTCGGCCACCGTGCCCAGCGCCACCAAGTCCAGCCAAGGGCGCAGGTCCAACTTGCTGCCGAGCGCCGCGCGGACGCCCGCGCCCAGGGTGAAGGCGAGGCCTGCGCTGCACATCCACTTGAACGGGAACTCACAGCCGGGCTGATGTGGGTTGAGGAAGGCCAGCGCCGGCAGCGGCTCGTCCGGCACCAAGTGGTGGTCCACCACGATCACGTCCACGCCGCGAGCACGGGCGGCGGCGATGCGCGGGTGATCGCTGCTGCCGCAATCGCACGTGACGATCACGTCCGGAGACACCGCGAGGCAGGCGGCCAGCGCCGGCTCGCTGAAGCCATAGCCGCCCGCGAAGCGGTTGGCGACGAACGGCATCACCTCCGCGCCGAGCGCCTCCAGCACGTCGCTCAGGATGGCGGTGCTGGTGGTCCCGTCCACGTCGTAGTCGCCGAAGATGGCCACCCGCTGGCCGTGCTTCGCGGCGAACGCCAACCGCTCACACGCCTCCGCGCGGCCGCGCATGCCGGCTGGGTCGGACAGCCCACCCAGGGTGGGCTCGAGGTAAGAGCGCGCTGCGGCCACCTCTCCCAAGTTCCGGTGCAGCAGCACCTGCGCCACGCTGGCACCCAGCCCCAGCTCTCGCCCGAGGGCGCGTGCATGGGCCACATCGGGAGGCCGCAGCCGGTAGCCCGGGCGCTCGATCACCACGCCCCCCTCTGCGTGCGCGAACGGGCCCTGAACGCGATTCGCCCGCCGGGTGGCGGGCGAAGATCGCGCAGAGGGCTGGGCGTCACGCCGCCTTCGCGAAGAAGCGCCGGTCGATCCACTCGGTCATGGGCGCCGCCACGTAGATGGACGAGTACGTGCCGACCGAGATGCCGATGAACAGCGCGAACGAGAGGTCCTGGATGACCGACGTGCCGAACACGAAGAACGCGCTGACCGAGACCAGCGTGGTGGCCGAGGTCATGAGGGTGCGTGAGAGCACCTGCGACGAGGAGATGTTGATCAGCTCGCTGAGGCTCTTGTCCTTGTAGCGGCCCATGTTCTCTCGGATGCGGTCGAAGATGACGATGGTGTCGTTGATCGAGTAGCCGAGGATGGTGAGCAGCGCCGCGATGGTGGTGAGGTTCATCTCCTTCTGGACCAGCACGTAGATGCCGACGGTGATGACCACGTCGTGGAACAGCGCCAACACCGCGCCCGGCGCGAAGCGCAGGTCGAAGCGGAAGGCCACGTACACCATGATGAAGGCCACCGCGTAGAGCAGCGACTGGATGGCCGCGTCGCGCAGCTGCTCGCCGGCCTTCGGGCCCACCCACTCGATGCGCAGCGGCGCCGCAGGGGCGCGCTCCCCGAAGGTGGCCTGGAGGTCCTGGAAGACCGCGTCGCCCACGCCCACCAGCGAGGCCTCGAAGCGGTGCTCGGCGGTGCCGCCGAAGCGCGTGACTTCGCGCACGGAGACGCCGTTGTCGCCTTCGCCCTCGATGGCGCCACGGATGACGGCCACATCGGCTGGGCCGGAGAGGCGCAGGCTGATCTTGTCGCCGCCGGGGCTGACCTTGTACTGCAGCACCGTGACGTCGCCGAGGGCGCTCGTGAGGCGCGACTCGATGGCCGCTTGACCTCTTCGGTGATGGCAGACGTCTCGTTGACGCGCAGCATGTAGGTGTTGGCGCGACCCTCCACCGTGACGACGTCGGCGCCGGGGTGGCCCGCTTCGCTGAGCGCCTCGCGGAGCTCCGTGGTGGTCACGGCGCCGTTGAACTGCACCTCGAGCTCGGTGCCGCCCGAGAAGTCTAGGCCCAAGTTGGCACCGGGGTAGAACAGCGACGCGAGGCTGAGGATGACCAGGGTGGTGGACACGCCGATCACCGGGAGGCGATAGCGCATGAAGTCGATGTACGTGTCGGGCTTGATAAGTTCCATAGTGTCACCCGACCCGCAGACGCTCGACCTTGAGGCCACGCACGATCCAATCGAGCATGACCCTGGAGCAGAAGATACCCGTGAAGAGAGAGGTCACGATGCCGAGCATGAGCATGACGGCGAAGCCCTTGATGGGGCCGGTGCCGAACTGGAAGAGCACGATGCCCGCGATGAACGTGGTGATCTGGCCGTCGAAGATGGAGGAGAACGCCCTCGAGAAGCCCTGATCCACCGCCGCGCGAGGCGACTTGCCGAGGCGCAGCTCTTCTCGGATGCGCTCGGTGATGAGCACGTTGGCGTCCACGGCCATACCCACGGTGAGCGCGATGGCCGCCACACCGGGCAGCGTGAGCGTGGCGCCGAGGGCCGCCATGAGCGCCAGCAGCAGGACCACGTTGAGCACCACCATGACGTCGGCCACGAGCCCGGCCACCTGGTAGTAGATGGCCATCATGAGGAGCACGAGGCCGATGCCGATGAGCGCGCCGAGGCCGCCCTTCTCGATGGAGTCTTGGCCGAGCGTGGGCCCGATGAGCTGCTCGTTGGCCGGGCGGAGGGGCGCGGGCAGCGCGCCCGCCTTGAGCACGACCACCAGGTCGTTGGCCTCTTCGATGGCCTCTTGGCCGCCCATGCCGCCGCCGAGCGTGATCTGCGCGTTGCCGCCGCCGATGCGCTGGTTGATGACGGGGGCACTGAAGACCTTGTCGTCGAGGACGATGGCCATGCGGCGCTTCACGTTGCGACCGGTGAGCTCCTCGAAGCGGTCCGCGCCGCGGGTGTTGAAGCGCAGGCCGACGTACGGGGCGTTGCCCTGGGTGGGGTCGAACGCGACGGCCGCGTCTTCCACGTCTTCACCCGTGACGTTCGCGCTGCTGAACACGTAGAACGTGCGCCAGCCGCGGTCTTGGGCGCGAGCCGTGGGGCCCCCGACCTCGCCCATCAGGAGCTCGTGGCCGGTCGGCACGTCCAGCGTGGCAACGTAGGCCTCGAGGCGTTGGTAGGCCGCGACCGACGACTCTTCGCCATCCGCCATGGCGGAGAACAAGTAGGAGACGCTCACGCTCGGGCGCTCTTCGCCTGCCGAGGTGCTCTCGACGAGCATGGTCACGCCCTCGGGCAGACCGTCGCGGAGCCCGGCGACGTAGTCACCCTCGTCGTCGAGCACCTTGAACTCGAGGCGAGCGGTGCGGGCGATGATGCTGCGGATGCGCTCGAACTGCTCCTCGGTGGCGCCGGGGACCTCGACGATGATGTCGGAGTCGCGCGCCATGACGGTGGTCTCGGCGATACCGAGCGTGTTGATGCGCTCTTCGACGGTGTGCTGGGCCTGCTGCACGGCCGTCGCCCGGAGGGTGTCGAGGTTGTCCTCACGCATCTCCAGCGTGACGACGTTGCCCGTGGTGGACACGATGCGCATCTCACCGAAGCCCTCGTCGCGGAGCCAGTCACGGTCGAACGCCTGGGGGACGCTCCCGGTGAAGGTCACCGTCGCACGGAGGCCGCCACTCAACGTGGCCACCTGCACCTGCTCGGCCACCTGCTCGAGCTGCTCGCGCGTCGCGGTGTCGGCGTCGTTCTCGCCGTACACTTCGAGCAGCACGCCCAGCTTGCGCACGAGCTGTTCGCTCAGGGTGTCGCGGCGATCACGGATGTACTCCTCGACCTCCACCTCGTACTGCAGCCGCAAGCCGCCACGGATGTCGAGACCCGGGCTGATGCGGCCCGAGAACCACTCCGTGACGAGCTCCGGCGCCGTGCGCCCCGCGTCGGGGTCCGAGGACACCCGCCAGTCGTCGATGGTCGGCCAGAGCTGGAGCCCCGCCAAGAGCGCGACACCGACCACGGTCGCGAAACGTAGGTACAAGCCTCTATCCATGAGTCCCTTGTGAGCGGTGTTCCCCGCTCGGCGTGAACGTGTGCGAGCGCACGCTCAGTCCTTCTTCTTGTCGGCTTTGTCAGCCTTGTCCGACTTGTCGGCCGGGCTGGTGGTGCCGGAGTCCGTGCCCGGAGCTTCCTTGCCCAGGATCTGCGCGCGAAACACGTTGATCCGGGTCTTCGGAGCGATCTCGAGGATCACGTCCCGATTGTCGTTCGAGAAGCTGACGATCTCGCCGCGGATGCCGCTGTTGGTGCGGACGATGTCCCCCTTCATGAGGGCCTTCAGCGTGACCTCTCGCTCCTTGGCGCGCTTCTGCTCGGGGCGCAGCACGAAGAAGTACATGAACGCCAGCATGACCACGAGCATGAGCATCGTGGACGAGCCACCCGCGCAGCCATCGAGCGGGCTGGCTGGTGCTCCTGCGCCACCCGTGGCGCCCGCCGAGTCGGCGGCGCCGCCCGTGGACTCCGGTTGCAATCGGAGCATGAATTCGTAGAGCGTCGCGAGAGGGGCCATGAGTCGGCGGGTTCCAGTCGAGCGGGGGAAAGCGAGGGCGGGCGGTGCCCGCTACGAAGTGAGCGGCTGGGGAAGCTGGCCCCCGGTGCCCCGCTGGGCGCGCGAGTACTACTCCATGGGCTCACGGTGGTCAATACGCACGGGAACCCGCACCATGGACGGCCCAAGGGGTCGCCACGACGCGAATCTCGGCCCGTTCCGCGCAGATGCGGTACCTTGCGGCTCGCGATGGTCTCGAGCTCAGTGCTAGTGGTGCTCCCCGACGACGACACCCGTCGTCGCTTGGTCGCGGCCATCGAGCGGGCCGGCTACGACTGCCTGGGCGTGCCGAGCGGGGAGGCTGCGGTCGACGCCTTCGTCCAGCGGCCCGTCGACATCGTTTTCACCGCGCTGCGGCTGCCGGGGCGGGACGGCGCCGCCACCATCGAGTCGCTGCGCTGGGCGCCAGGGGGTGAGCAGGCTCACATGGTGCTGCTGGGGGCGCTGACGGACTCCCCCGCCCTCCAGCGCGAGGCCGCCCGGCTCGGGGCGCTGACCTGCTTGGTGGGCGACGTCTCGGACGGGGACCTGCTGCGCGTGGTGGAGAACATCGTCCGCCGCGAGCTGCGCCCGGACTCCATGCCGCCCCCGGCCATGGACATCGGGACCAAAGACGACACCCGCCGCTACACCCGCACCGACAGCTCGGAGGGCGACGCGGTCGAGCGGCACCTCGGCAGCGGGCTCAGCGCCCCCGACGCGCTGCAGGGGCGCCTGTCGGACGTGCCCTTCGCGTCGGTGCTGGTCCAGATCTTCGAGAGCCGCGCTACGGGCGCGCTGGCCCTCAACAGCGCCGGTGACCCCCGCGCCACCACCACGGGGGAGTCGCCGAAGAAGGTCATCTTCTTCCGCCGCGGTGTGCCCCAGTCCGTGCGCTCCAACCTGGTGGAGGAGTGCCTGGGTCAGGTGCTGCGACGGCGGGGCATCATCGACCAGGGCGTGGTGGACGACTCCCTGCTGCGCGTGCGCGCCGGTCAGGGGCGGCAGGGCGCGGTGCTCTTGGCCATGGGGGCCATCACCCCGCACCAGCTGCGCGACGCCCTCGAGCACCAGCAAGAGATGAAGGTGTTGGACGTCTTCGGCTGGTCGGCCGGCACGTTCGAGTTCGCCGACATGGACCCTCCGCAGGAGACGCTCACGCTCGAGATGTCGCTCTTCGAGTTGGTCATGCGCGGCGTGCGCGAGCGCATCCCTCCCCCGCGTGTGGTGGAGCTGGTGGCACCCACCCTGGACCGCTTCGCCATCCCAGTCCCTGACCGGCTCGCACCCTTCCGGCGGATGGACCTCGCGCCGGAGCTGCACACGCTGCTCTCGCAGCTGGACGGGCGCTCCACCCTGCGGACCCTGCTGGGCGGCCCGCCCACGGCGCGCACCACGCTGACGGGGTTCATCTATACGCTCACGTGCGTGGAGGCCATCGAGCTGCGCGACGGTCCGCTCGAGCACAGCGTGTCCCAGCTCCCCAGCGACCCCACGGCGCGACCGACGGCGCCCCCGGGTGAGCTGGCCGCCGTCTCGAAGCAACACCTGGACAGCGCGCTCACGGCCTTCCGAGAGGGCGAGCAGGCGCTGGCCATCGGCGCGTTCGAGACCGCCCTGGACGCGTTCGCGCGGGCCACCACGCTCGATCCGGACGAGGGCCTCTACTGGGTGTATCTGGGCTACTGCCGCCACGCCTCACACCGCGACGACGCCGAGGAGGCCGACCGCGCGCTGGCCGAGGTGGTCGCCGGCTGTCGGCTGGTGCCACGCGTGGCCGTGGCGCACTTGCTGCGCGCGCGTGTGCTGCGGGACCGCGCCAAGTGGTCGGCGGCGCGCAACGCCTACGAGCGTGTGCTGCACATCGACCCGGACGACCAAGAGGCCATCGAGGGGCTGCGGGCCCTCGCGACGCTGTCCGAGTCCTGACGGGTGTCGACGGAACCCTCGCAGAGCGCGGTCGGTCCTCGTCAGGGAGACGTCCTGTGCTACAAGGGCGCCATGGTCGACAAGGTCGAAAAGATCTGGATGGACGGCGCGCTCATTCCTTGGGACGCCGCTCAGGTACACGTGCTCACCCACACCCTGCACTACGGTCTCGGGGTCTTCGAGGGCATCCGCTGCTACAAGCTCGATGATGGGCGCTCCGCCATCTTCCGGTTGGAAGAGCACATCCGTCGCCTGTTCGACTCGGCGCGCATCTGCACCCTGCCCATGCCGTACGACCACGACACCCTGGTCGAGGCCTGTAAGGAGACCGTCCGCAGCAACGGCCTCGACGAGTGCTACCTGCGTCCGCTCGCGTTCATTGGCGACGGCGCCATGGGGCTCGGCGCCCGTGACAACCCCACCCGTGTCTGCATCGTGGCCTGGCGCTGGGGCGCCTACCTGGGCGACGAGGGCGTCCAGAAGGGCATCCGCGCCAAGATCAGCTCGTTCAGCCGCGCGGGCGTCAACTCGCTCATGGCCAAGGGCAAGGTCTGCGGCCACTACGTGAACTCCATCCTCGCCAAGCGCGAGGCGCTGGCCGCCGGCTACCAGGAAGCCATCATGCTGGACCCGCAGGGCTACATCTCCGAGGCCAGCGGCGAGAACATCTTCGTCATCCGTGACGGGGTGGTCTCTACGCCCGCGCTGGGCGCGTCCATTCTGGGCGGCATCACGCGCGACTCGGTCATCACCATCCTGCGCGAGATGGGCGTCCCCGTGGTGGAGCGCTCGCTCGGCCGTGACGAGCTCTACATCTCGGACGAGATCTTCATGGTGGGCACCGCCGCCGAGGTCACCCCCGTGCGCGAAGTGGACGACCGGCCCGTGGGCAAGGGCGTGCGCGGCCCCATCACCGCCGAGGTGCAGGACCGGTACTTCAAGGCCGTGCGCGGGGTGAACACGCCGGTCCCTGGCTGGCTCGACATCATCTGAGAGGCGCCGCCAAATCGCCCGGGCGCGGCTTTCGTCCTCGCGACCGGGCTCGAAATGCAGGAGCATTCCTTCGCCCGTCCGCTGCGGGCGCGCTCGCGCTCGGACGATTTTTCGGCGCCTCTCCCCAGCTGAGCGCCTCGAGGGTGCCAGCTGGCCGCGCTTGGGCGAGCTGGCAGCGTTCCTTCAGCCCGCGCTCTCGCCAGCTGGCTGGGTCCCGCGACTTGGCAGCCGTTGTGTCAGCCCGCGCTCTCGACTAGGGCTCGGTAGATGACGATGCGGCGGCACTGCGGGCAGTCGGTGAGCTCTTCGCCGCGCTGCATGTTGATGAAGAGCTGAGCGGGCAGCGCCATGCGGCAGCCGGGGCAGGAGCCGTCGGCCACCACCACCACGGCGTCCATGTACTTGGTGCGCAGGCGCTCGTAGCGCTTCACGGTGGAGGGCGAGATGCGCTTCAGCAGCTCGTCTCGACCGGAGGTGACCTTCTCACGCTCGGCGCGGAGCTCGGTCAAGCGCATGCCGCTCTTGGTCTCTTCCGAGCTGAGGATCTCGCGGGCCTCGGCGAACTGCGCCTCGCGCTGCGCCATGGCGGTGCGCTTGGCGGAAAGCGCCTCGTCGGTGGCGCCGAGCTCGCCTTCCTTCTCACGGATGCTGCGCCGGAAGGAGTCCACTTCGCGCTGTCCCGCGTCGCTCTCCTTGGTGTTCTGCGCCTGCGCCAGCTTGGACCGCCCACGGGCCAGCCCCTCGACGCGCTCGTGGATGGCCTCGGCCAGCCGCTTGCGCAGCCCCTCGGCCTCATCGAGCTGCGCACGCTCACGGGCGAGCAGGCCCTCCAGCACCGCCACGTCCGCCGCCATGGACTCGAGCCGCGCGGGCGTGTCCTTCAGCTCCTGGTCGTAATTGACGGCCGCGGCATCCATGGCCGCCAGCTTCGAGAGTGCCACCAGCTCTTCACGCACGCGTTCTGTCTCCTGTCAAAGCGATGACAGGCCCTTAGCGTGACTGGCTGGCGGAAGCAAGATCCATCCTCGGCCCGCTCTCGGGGGTTCTCTGGTGAGGTGAGCGATGGGAGCGGGACGGGCACCCTGGTCTGCGGGGGCGCTCGCGCTGGCGCTCGCTCTGATACCTCCCTGAAAACGGCACTCGCGCTACGCGCTCCGTTTGTTTTCTGGGGCCCATCAAGCCCTGCTGCCCAGCGCGCCCGCCCCCCTCCACGGTGACGCGCGGAGAGAGCGCGCGTGTGGCCCGGCTGGGAGTCCGGCTTCCGCCTCGTCTCGTCGGGGAACTCGACTGAGCTCGACGGAGCGCGGAGCGTTCCCTCGAGTCCCGGCGCTCATCTGAACCCGACTGCACGCGGCCGAGTCGAGCGCGCTCGGCCCCGACCGACCCGTTCCGGAGCGGTCACCTCGGGCCGTAGTTGGTCGAGAGGTAGCGGAGGATGCGGGCGGACTCGAACATCTCGGTGCCCGTATTCGGATCCACGAGGTAGGGCACCTGCACGCGCCCGGTGCGCTCCTGCAGCGCCTTGCGGTTGCGCTGGGTGGGCGCGTAGTCGGGCGCGAGGAGCTCGCGCAGCGCGGGAATCACGATCCACTCGACGGGCTGGTTGCGGCCGCAGTTGCGGAGGATGTAGGGGAGCTCCAGCTCGCACAGCCGCTCGCGCACCATGCGCGAGAAGGGGCTCGACTCGAAGCTGTAGAGCTCGAGCGCGTGCTCCGGCAGCCGACCGGGCCGCGCCTTGATGCCATGCCCCACCCGCAACGCCGACGCCGCCATCGACGGCGAAGTGCGCAGGGCCTTGATAGCCGCATGGCTCGGAGCCCCACCGCCCGCGTAGGTCTCGTAGAGATAAGCGACGATGTCCGCCGACTCATAGAGCCGCGCCCCCGTGTTCGGGTCATGCAGATAAGGGAAGAGCTCCTTCCCCCCCCCGCGCCCGCACCTCGGGCCGAAAGCGCTCCCCACCCTTCGGGCACGGGAAGATGCGCGCATCGAGGTCGAGCTCCGTCAGCACGTTGCGGACCACCCGACAGAACGGGCAGTTCTCCATCTCGTACACCTCGAGCAGCTGCTCGGGCTGCCGCGCCGCCCGGAGGATCTGCACGCCCCAAGGCCCCGCGGCGAGCGAGGCAGCGAGCGAACCAACCGAGTCGAAAGTGTGCTTCATGAACGAACCTCTCACCGTGCGGGACCGCGCAGAGTCCCGCACTGTAGATCCTCCCACGCCGCGCAGTCACAGCATCTGAGCCCGAAGGCACCGCGGCCCACGGCCGTACCGGACGCGTTCCGTCGCGCTGCACGCTCATCCAAGCCCACCCGCACTCCGGCGAGCACCCCCTCAACCGGCGGAGCCCCGAGCCCCCGTCTCATTCCGGCGGGCCCCCTCGAGCCAGCTGAGCCCATCCGGCCCCACGCACTCCGGCGCGCCCAGCGAGCTCAATCCACGCTCGCGTGGAGGGCGACGGGCGCCCTGGGCAGCGGGGGTGGGGGGGGCCCCATTTCAGCGTCCGCAGGACGCACGGAAATGGGGGAGGCACCCGAGGGAGCGCCAGCGCGACCGGCCCCGCAGACCAGGGTGCCGTCGCCCTCCTCACGATCACGCCCGCATTCGAACCCGGTGCGAGCAGGAGCGCATGGAAAAAACGGTGGGCCCACCTGGACTTGAACCAGGAACTACCCGTTTATGAGACGGGGACTCTAACCAATTGAGCTATAGGCCCGAGCGCGGCTTCAGTTTTCCATGAAGCTGCGGAGCTGCTTGCTGCGGCTCGGGTGGCGCAGCTTGCGGAGCGCCTTGGCCTCGATCTGCCGGATGCGCTCGCGCGTCACCTCGAAGTCTTGACCGACCTCTTCGAGCGTGTGGTCGCTCTTCTCGCCGATGCCGAAGCGCATGCGCAGGACCTTCTCCTCGCGCGGCGTCAGCGTCTTCAGCACGCGGCGGGTCTGGTCCTCGAGGTTGCCGTTGATGACCGCATCCACCGGCGACACCACCGACTTGTCCTCGATGAAGTCGCCGAGATGCGAGTCTTCCTCTTCGCCGATGGGCGTCTCGAGGCTGATGGGCTCCTTCGCGATCTTGAGGACCTTGCGGACCTTCTCGAGCGGCATCTCCATGCGCGCCGCGATCTCTTCCGGCGTGGGTTCGCGACCCAGCTCCTGCACCAGGTAGCGCGAGGTGCGGATGAGCTTGTTGATGGTCTCGATCATGTGGACCGGGATGCGGATGGTGCGCGCCTGGTCCGCGATGGCCCGCGTGATGGCCTGCCGAATCCACCACGTGGCGTAGGTGGAGAACTTGTAGCCGCGGCGGTACTCGAACTTGTCCACGGCCTTCATGAGGCCGATGTTGCCCTCCTGGATGAGGTCCAGGAACTGCAGGCCGCGGTTCGTGTACTTCTTCGCGATGGACACCACCAGGCGCAGGTTGGCTTCCACCAGCTCGGCCTTGGCGCGGTCCGCCGAGCGCTCGCCCTCGGCGAGGTCACGGTAGGTCTTGCGCAGCGCCTCGATGGGCAGCCCCGCCTCTTCTTCCACGGCGTGCAGCGCCTTGAGCGCCTCGCGGCAGGCTTCGTCGGCCATGTGGATCTTCTCCACCGAGCCGTACTTGCGCGCGAGCCTGCGCTCGACCGCCTTGCTGGCTTCCATCTCGCGCATGACGCGCTTCATGTCGGCGTGCTTGAGCCCGCCCACACGGCGCTCGCACTCCTGCACGTTGCGCTCGGCGCGCTCCACCTTGCGGATCAACGTCTTGATGCTGAGCACCATCCGGTCGACCTGCTTCTTGTTGAACTGGATCTCGGCAAGGGCGTGGATCTGCTCGCGGCGGTTCTTGAGAAGCTGCTGCTCGAGCGACTTGCGCGCCTTGTCCACCAGCTTCTTGTCGAGGAGCTCTTCGCGGATCTTGGCGGAGGCGGCCTCGAGGCGGCGCACCTTGTCCACGATGCGGACCACCGCGTCGCGCACTTCGTCGTCCGTGGCGGTGGTGTTCGGGTCGCCGAACTTGGCGACGTCCTTGACCACGTCCTTGATGCGCAGGCGCTGCTTCTTGAGCGCGTCGCCCATCTCCACGATCTCGGCGATGCCCGCGCGCGAATTGAGCAAGACATCGAACACCCGCATGTCGCCGGCCTCGATGCGCTTCGCGATCTCGACCTCGCCCTCACGGGTGAGCAGCGAGACGGAGCCCATCTTGCGCAGGTACATGCGCACGGGGTCGTTCGACTTGGCGGCGTAGGCGTCTTCGCTGGCGGCCGGCGGCAGCGTGGGGGTCTTGACCTTCTGGGCCTCGGGGCGGCGCTTGACCTGGCTGGCCTGGTCCACCACCTCGATGTCCTCGTTGCCGAGCCACACCATCAGGTCGTCGATCTGCTCGGACGTCACCATCTCGGGAGGCAACGCATCGTTGACCTCGTCGTACGTGAGGAAGCCCTTCACGCGCCCCCGCTCCAGAAGCGCCTGAACCTCGCGTCGTTCCCGACCCTTGCCCTTGGAATTACGGCCCGCCTTCGTCGGCTTGCCGTTGCCGGACGGGGTGCTCGTGCTGTCCATCGTGTCGTCGTCGGGAGCCGGGATATTCGTCGCCATTATCACCCCTTGATGGTGCTGCCGCTTTGTTGCTTCAGCTTGTGCGCCCCGCGGGACAGGGCGACGAGTTCTTCGGTGAGTTCTGCAGCGAGCGCTTCATCGCCCGTTCGCCGCGCTTCTAAAATTCGTCTCTGGACTTTTGGGAGCTCTGCCTCAATGTTTCGCAGGGCGAGTTGCCTAACGCCACCCCCCAGCGTTTGACGAGCCGCCGATTCGTCCATCGTCTGCCGAGCCAGGCGATCTTCGAGCCAACCAAGAGCGGGATTTCCGAGCAATTCTGCAAGCAAGGCCGGTCCGTCGAGGCTTCCTAGCGACTCGAACATGGCCGACGAGGCCTGAAAGATGGCGCGAAGATCGGGGCTCGTCAAAAGCTCGCCGAAATTAGTTGAGTCGTCGCTGACAAAGAGTTGGGGATGGTCCAGCAGCGCGGTCATCAGTTGGGTCTCGATGGCTGGCAGATCGGGAGGCCTCACCCGGGCCTGGGGGGCGGGGCCACTGGGCTGCTCCTCGCGGACCCGACGCTCTTGCCGGCTAGCGCGAACTCCCTCGTGGAGCTGCCTGCGGACCTTGTCCACGTCCGTGCGCCCGAAGCGCTGGGCAATCTTCTCCTCCCACATTTGGGCCTCAACGGGATTTTTGATCTTCAGCAAAATCGGGCCGAGATCTCCAATGGCCGTTGCACTGCGTGACGGATCGCCGCCGCCCTCCGCGGCAGCATCCTCCACCAAGTACTGGATGAGGGATGGAGCCGCCTTGATACGCTCGTCGAGCGCGCGGGCCGCGAGTGCCCGAGCTTCGTCGGGCGTAGTGTCGGGGGCGCCCGAGTTGCGCAGGAAGGTGTCCGGGTCTTGACCCTTCGGGAGCGTGACCACTTGCGCGGCCACCCCCTGGTCGAGCAGCAGCTCGCCCACGGTGCGGGCCGCCTTCTTGCCGGCCGCGTCGCCGTCGAAGAGCAGCACGGCGCGCTCTGCATATCGCCGCACCAGCTTGGCGTGCGCCTCGGTGAACGCCGTGCCCATGGGCGCGACCGAGTTCGCGAAGCCGGCCTGGTGCAGCGCCACCAAGTCGAAGTTGCCCTCGCAGATGATTAGCCAGCCCTGGCGCCGGGTCTCCACGCGCCCCTCGAACAGGCCGTAGAGCACCTCGCCCTTGGTGTAGAGCGGCCCCTCCGGACTGTTGATGTACTTGGCGCTGGGGCGGTCATCTGCCGGAGCGTCCGGGGGCGGTGGCAGCTCACGCCCGCTGAACGCGATGACGCGGCCGTGCACATCGGTGATGGGGAACATCAGGCGATGCCGAAAGCGGTCGTAGTAGCCCTCGCTGCGTCGCTTGCCGATCAGACCCAGCGACTCGACCGCGCGTGGGTCGTGGCCGCGGTACTGCAGGTACTCGGCAAGGCCACTCCAGCCGCTGGGGGCGTACCCCAACCGAAAGTGCTCCGCGCTCTTGGGCGTGACCCCGCGCCCGTCGATGGCTGCTTGCGCCATGTGGCCATGCGGGTGCTGGCTGAGCTGCGCCATGAAGAAGCCGGTGGCGTCGTCCATGATGGCGACCAACCGCTCGCTCTCGGCGCGACGCTGCTGGTAGGCGCGCTCCTCGGCCTCGTCCAGCACGGGGAGTTCCACGCCGGTGCGCTCGGCCAGCTCGCGCGCCACCTCGGGGAACGGCCGCCCCTCCAGCTGCATGACGAAGCGAAACACGTCACCGGAGGCGCCGCAGCCAAAGCACTTGTACATGCGGCGCGCGGGGTTGACGTTGAACGACGGAGAGCGCTCGTTGTGGAAGGGGCAGAGGCCCGTGAAGTTGCTGCCCGACTTCTTGAGGCGCACGTAGTCACCAATGATGGTGACGAGGTCGGCCCGCTCGCGGATCTCGGCGATGGTCTCTTCCGGAATCCTCAAGTTTCGTCCTCGGAGCGCCGCATCGGACTGCGCAAGATACGGAGCGCGACTGCCAGTGGCAATGGAGGATGGCCGCGCAGGCGCACTTGGTTCACGCTGCCGCGATGAGCGCCCGGCCCGACGCCGCCAGCACGCCCGCGCGCACCTCCGCCTACAAGGAGGTGCTGGTCGTCTACGCCGCCGTGTGGGTGGTGACCTTCTTGCTGTCGCAGACCGAGGGCGTGCCGCTCATCGGAGAGCACCGCGGAGAGCTGGTGGGGCTTCTCTTCTTGGCGTGTGCCATGACGCTGGGTGCGCGCATGGGCCTCGAACGCGCTGGCCTGACGCTGGGCGGGCTCATGCTGCCCGACCCGGAGCCGGCGCACGAACGCCCCGGCATGCGTGATCCGCTCGGCGTCCTCGATCTGCTGCGCGGCATCCGGGGTGCCCTGCCCGCGGCGCTGCGCGAGACGGGGGTGGCGCTGGTGGTGGCGCTGGTGGTGTTCCCACCCTTCATCTTCGGCTTCTACCTCTACGCGGAGCCCATGCACCCCTTCGGCTGGAGCGGCGTGGCCAGCACACCCGCGCAGTGGGCAGAGTGGGGCCAGCTGCTCCTCGCGCAGCTGCTGGTGGTGGCGCTGCCCGAGGAGGCCTTCTTTCGTGGCTACGTCCAGACGCGCTTGGCCAACGCCACGCACGCCACCGACCCACGCCTGCGTGCGCCTTCCGTGCTGCTGGCGCAGGCGGTGCTCTTCGCGCTGGTGCACCTCGCCTCGGTAGCGCACGTCACGCGCTTGGCCGTGTTCTTCCCGGCGCTGCTCTTCGGGCTGATCCGCGCCAAGCGCGGCGGCATCGGGGCCGCGCTGGTGTTCCACGCGCTGTGCAACCTGCTCAGTGAGGTGCTAACGCGAGGGTGGCTCTCATGACGCTGCGCACCGCCGCCCTCTTCGACATGGACAAGACGCTGGTGCCCGTGAACACGGGCTCCCTCTACGTGAAGTGGCGCTACCGCCGCAACGAGGCACGCAAGCGCGACATGCTCCGCTTCGCCGCTTGGATGGCGCAGTACGCAGCAGGGGTGCTGGACCCGGTCGAGCTCAGCGAGAAGGGGCTGCGGGCGCTGGCCGGCGTGGACGAGGCGCAGTTTCGGCGCGAGTGCCTGCAGTGGTACCGCGAGGAGGTCGCGCACCTGGTCACGCACGCCGCCCGCCGCGAGGTGGAGCTGCGCCGCGACCAAGGTCACGTGCTGGCGGTGCTGAGCGCGTCCACCGAGTACGTCACCGGCCCGCTCGCGGCGTCGCTCGGCATCGAGCACGTGCTGTGCACCACGCTCGGCGTGGACAGCGCGGGCCTCTTCACGGGAGACGCCTCGCTCTGCTACGGCGAGACCAAGCTCGCCCGCGCCACGGCGTGGGCCAGCGAGCACGGCATCGACCTCGCGCGCAGCAGCTTCTACACGGACAGCGTCAGCGACTTGCCCGTGCTGAACGCGGTGGGCGAGCCGCGCGTCGTCAACCCCGATCCACGCCTGCGCCTTCGGGCCGCGCTGCAGGGCTGGCCCATCGACATCTGGCGCTGAGAGCACCCATGACCCAACCGCACACGCTGCACCTCCCTCCCCGCCACGTGCTCGAGCGCATCACCACCATCGCGCTCGAAGAAGACCTCGGCCGCGGCGACCTCACCACCGAGGCCACCGTGCCGGACCACGTGCAGGGCGCGGCCACGTTCACGGCGCGCGAGCCGCTGGTGTTCAGCGGCCTGGCGCTCATCCTGGAGGTCTACCGGCAGGTGGACCCGAGCGTGGTGGTGAGCGCTCAGCGCGCCGATGGCGACCGGCTCACCAAGGGGGAGCACGCCTGCCGGGTCAGCGGGTCGGCGGCCAGCATCCTGCGTGGTGAGCGCGTGGCGCTGAACTTCGCGCAGCGCATGTCGGGCGTGGCCACGCTCTCGCGGCGCTTCGTGGATGCGCTCCCCGCGGGCAGCCGCACGCGCATCGCCGACACGCGCAAGACCACGCCGGGGCTGCGCGCGCTCGAGCGCTACGCGGTGCGCTGCGGTGGCGCGTACAACCACCGCGAAGACCTGAGCAGCGCCGTGCTCATCAAGGACAACCACGTTGCGGCGGCGGGTGGCGTGGCGGCGGCCATCGAACGCGCGCGCGCCTACGCGCCGCACACCAGCCGCATCGAGTGCGAGGTGGACACGCTGGCCCAGCTCGAGGTGGCCCTCGCCGCCGGCGCGGACATCATCATGTTGGACAACTTCGACGACGAGTCCACGCGCACCGCGCTCGCCATCGCCAAGGGGCGCTGCGTCATCGAGGTGTCGGGCGGCATCACGCTCGCGCGCGTGCACACGCTCGGCGCGCTGGGCGTGGACGTCATCAGCGTGGGCGCGCTCACCCACTCGGCGCCCGCGGTGGACCTGGGGCTCGACTGGTCCGTGCCGTGACCGTGTTCGACGCCGAGCGCTGCGGCTCGTTGCTGACCACGGAGCGCCTGGGCCGCTCGCTGGTGGCGCTGAGCGAGACGGACTCCACCATGGACGACGCGCGCGCTGCGGCGGACGATGGCGCACCCGAGGGGCACGTCATCTTGGCGGACCATCAGCGGCGGGGGCGTGGCAGTCACGGCCGCGTGTGGAGCTCTCCACCGAGCAGCGATCTGTACTTCTCCGTGGTGCTGCGGCCTGCCCTCTCGCTCGCGGACCTGCCGCCGCTGACGCTGGCGGTGGGCCTCGCCGTGGCCGACGCGCTGGCGCACGAGGCGCCGCACGCGGACGTGGGCATCAAGTGGCCGAACGACGTGTTCGTCGACGGCAAGAAGTGCGCTGGGGTGCTGGTGGAGACGCGCAGCGTCGGGCTGGACCCGGCGGCGGTGATCGTGGGCATCGGCGTCAACGTCAACCGCTTGGAGTTCGCCCCCGACTTGGCCGGCGAGTCCACCTCGCTCGCGCTGGTGACGGGCCAGCCCATCGACCGGGAGGCGCTGCTGGCCAGCGTCTTGCTGCAGCTCGAGCGGCGCGTGACCCGCTTCGTGGCGCACGGCGCTGCGGTCATCGTGAGCGCGGTGGAGGAGCGCTTGCTCTACCGCGGGCAGCACGTCGCCATCGACCAGCACCGAGGCACGCTCCTGGGTGTGGACGCCGATGGGGCGCTCCGGCTGCGGGTCGACACCGGCGGGACGGTGCGGGTGCTCTCGGGCCGACTGCGGCCGGACCCGGGATAAGGGCAACTCGTCGCCGTCGCCGTCGCCGTCAACGCTCACGTCAACGTCCACGTGGGAACAGGTTGGAGCCGCTACTGCGGGGTGAGTCGCCAGTAGCCGCGCGGCGCGGTGGTGGGCGTGGGCTGCACCCGCGTGGGCACCTGCGTGGTGGCGGCGGGCGGGGTGCCTTGATAGCCGGGAGGCGAGCCTTGGACGGTGGTGTCCGGGTAGACCAGCTGCCCCGTGCGGGTGCCGGCCGGCACAGGGAAGTACCACCAGCGGCCCTCGTGGAAGAGCCAGTAGCCCGCCACCCCGCGGTGGGCGCGCGTGAGGCGCAAGGTGGGGAGCGTGCCCGTCGTCTGAGCCTGGGGTTGGGGCTGCTGCGCGTAAGCCTGCTGCGCCTGGGCCTGGGGCGGCGGGGGCACGCTCGCGACCTGCGGAGCAGGCTCGGGCGGGTAGTACTCGTCGGGCTGCGCGGGCTCGGGCTCCACCAGCGCCGGAGTCGCCGGGGGTGGCTGCGGCACGTCCGCGACGCTGGGGGGCGGCAACGCCGGCTCGGGCACCAGCCGGGCCATCAACTCGGTGAGGTAGATGCCGTCCGTGCCCTGCGCGAGCCCCACGCCGATGTGCGTGGCGTTGGGGTCCAGCAGCTGTGCACGGTGCGCTTCGCTAGCCAAGATGGCCTCGTGGGCGGCCATGGCGCTGGGGCGACGCGAGATGTTCTGGGTGACTCGCAGGGCGCGGACGCCCGCCGCGCTGGCCCGGTCGGCTGGCGAGCCGGTGGTGGGCGACACGTGCGCGAGCGCCTGGGCCTGCGCCATCTCGGCACTGTGACCACGCGCGGCCTGCATCAGACCGGCGTGGCTCACCAGCGGGCCCAGCGACTCGGCCGCTCGGAGCATGTTGATGGCGTCCAGGATGGCGCCCTCCTCACCAGCCTCGCTGTCCGGCGTGGCGGTGGCTGCAACGGCGGGGGCTGCAGGGGCGGGGCGCGCGGGGGCCGCGGGCGCGGGGCGGGACCCCTCGATGGGGGCGGGGGCCTGCTGACGCTGGGCGCCTACGTGGAGCGGCGCAGACAAGAAGGACAGCGCCAGGGCCACGACGCCCCCCATCTGCCGCGGCGAGGTCCAGACGCGGCCGATGGTGCCATGGAGGGGTGGGGACTCGGGGGGGAGCACGGACATCAGGATAACGCCTAAAGCAATGCCCGCGCCAACAGGGTTCGCGCCTCGAGGATCCCACGTGGGAAGCCTGAAACCCCCTTGGAGGGGCCCTGTGGTGGGGTGGCGGGGCGAGCTGTGACCGGTCGAGGGGTGTGAACCAGGAGCCCGCCCGGGTCCCGGGGGTCACACCGTGACGGCGCGTTCACGCCCGCTTGCAAACCCGTGGCAACCCACGCACACCGTTCCCCGGATGACATCGCTGGCACACCACCTCGACCTCCTCGAGCACGGCGTCGGGGCGTATCGCACTTCGGACCGCCTGCTGCGGGTCACGGGAGACGACCGCCTGACCTGGCTGCAGGGCCAGCTCACGCAGGATGTTCTCACGTTACGGCCAGGAGGCTCGGCCTACGCCCTCCTGCTGCACCCCACGGGCAAAATCTTGGCGGACCTCGACGTGCTGTGCCGGGAGACTGATCTGGTGCTGGTGTGCCCGCTCGACGCGGTGGACGAGGTGAGCGCTCAGCTCGAGCGCTACGTCATGATGGAAGACGTGGAGCTGGAGCGGCTTCCGGGTGCGGTGCTCGCGCTGCAGGGGCCGCGCGCCGTTGCCCTGCGCGGAGCCATCCGCGACGCACGCGGGACCGACGCGGTGTTCGAGGTGGACCGTCTGGGTCGCGGCGGCCTGTTGGTGCTCGAGAGCGCGGACGGTGGCGAGGACGCGGTGGGCGCGGGCGCGGCCTTGTTGCCTTGCGTGGTGGAAGCCGGCGGCGGCTGGGTGTCCGCCGAGGCCACGCTGCTGGCGCGCCTGCGAGCGGGCCGGCCCGCGTTCGGAGCCGACTTCGGGCCGAGCGTGCTGCCCCAGGTGGCGGGGCTCACGCGCCGCGCCGTGTCGTTCAAGAAGGGCTGCTATCGGGGGCAAGAGCCGGTGGTCATGCTCGAGCATCGTGGCTCTCCGCCGAAGCGGCTCGTGCGCCTCGAGATCCAGGCGGCGGACGCGCTGCCTGCGGGGACCTCGCTGAGTGCCGCCGACGGGGCCCCGCTGGGCGCGATTACGAGCGCAGCCCGCGGACCGGACGGCGTGGTGTACGCGCTGGGCACGCTCAAGCGCGGCGCGGCCCTCACCGACGTGACCGGCGCGGGCGATGACGGCCAGCGCTACCCCGCGCGCGTGCTGGAGTTCGCGGAGTGAGCGGCGGGCTGCGCTACGAGGGCCGCGTGTTCCGGCCGCCCAGCGAGCACGACGCGCTGATCGTGCAGGCCACCATCGGCTGCTCGTGGAACCACTGCACCTACTGCGACATGTACCGGGACAAGACGTTCCGCGCGCGCCCCGTGGAGGACACCCTGCGCGACCTGGACGTGGCCGCCAGTGAGCACGCGCGAAACGTCCGGAAGCTGTTCCTGGCCGACGGCGACGCGCTGGTGCTGCCCACGGACACGCTCCTGGCCATCCTGGTCCGCGCACGTGAGCGCTTCCCGCGCCTCGAGCGCGTGTCGTGCTACGCCATGGCCCGCAACGTCACCGGCAAGTCGGACGCCGAGCTGCTGGCGCTGCGTGACGCAGGCCTGACCCGCCTCTACATCGGCCCCGAGTCGGGCGATGACGTGGTGCTGAAGCGCATCGCCAAGGGGGACACCTTCGCAGGCCATGTGAGCGCGGCAGAGCGTGCGCACCGCGCGGGCATGGAGCTCAGCGTCATTGCGCTGCTCGGCATCGCCATGGAGCGCAGCAGCGAGCACGCGCGCGCCACGGCCGCGCTGGTGACCGCCATGGACCCGGCGTTCTTCTCGGCGCTCACGGTCACCGTGGTGCCGGGCACGCCGCTCGCCACGCTCACCGCCCGAGGGAGCTTTCGCGTCCCCGGCGTTCCGGAGCTGCTGCGAGAGCTACGCGAGATGGTGTCGTTGGCGCGCCCCACAGACGCGCTCTTTCGCACCAACCACGCGTCCAACTACCTGCCGCTGGGCGGGCACCTTCCGCGCGACGCGGAGCGCATCTGCGCCACGATCGACGCGGCGCTCGAGGGACGCATCCCGCTCCGACGTGAGGCTCAGCGGGGCCTCTGACGATAGCCCCGGCGCTCAGGCGCTGAAGCTGGAGCCGCAGCCGCAGGTGGCCTTGGCCGCCGGGTTGAGGAACTTGAAGCCCGCGCCGTGCAGGCCCTCGACGTAGTCGATCTCGGTCCCTTCGAGGTACTGGTAGCTCATCATGTCGATGTAGATGGGGATGCCGTGCGACTCGAAGGTCTGGTCGAGGTCGGTGGTCTCGTCCTCGAAGAAGAGGTCGTAGGAGAAGCCGCTGCAGCCACCGCCGATGACGCGGACACGCAGGCCCTGGGTGCCCAGGTCTTCGGCCTCGCGGATTTCACGAACCTTCTCGGCAGCTTTGGTGGTCAGGGTCAGCTCGGACATGGTCGAAGGCCTCCAGAAAGGGAACGCGCGAACTATAGGGCGGGGGTCTCCATCGTGCCAGCTGGAAACTCACGTTAGGGGATGCTGGTAACGTTGAGCTGCACAAAAACGACGTCTCTTCACTCCCGGTCTTGACGTTGTCGGTTCCAAACATTACGTAACGTCACGTTAGTTTTGAAGACGCAACCGCGTCAGGAAGTGTTCTAGGTGTTCCATGATGATGCCGCGTGACGCATCGCTCGACCGCTACATCGACCGTGTCAGGTCGCTCCCGAAGCTCTCCCGCGAGGAAGAGCACGAGGTAGCCCTGCTCGCGCGTACCGGTGACGAGCAGGCGATCCACCGGCTCGTCGAGGCAAACCTACGTTACGTCGTGGCCATCGCGCTCCAGTACCGGCGCTACCCCATCCGCATGGGAGACCTCATCGCGGAGGGCTCGCTGGGTCTGATGACGGCGGTCAACAAGTTCGATCCCGAGCGCGGGACGCGCTTCGTGACGTACGCGGGCTACTGGATTCGAGCGTTCGTGCTCGAGTCGGTGGTGCGCTCCACGACCATGGTCGGAGGCGGGACGGGCGCGCTGCGCTCGAAGCTCTTCTTCCGGCTGCGGCGCGAGCGGGCGCGGATCGCCGCGACGGAGCAGAGCCCCGAGCGTCAGGTCGAGCTGCTGGCCGTGCAGTTCGAGACGACCCCGGAGCGGATGCAGACCATGCTGAGCCAGCTGGACGCGCGCGAGCTCTCGCTCGACACCCCCGTGCACGACGACGCCCGGGACACCCTGGGCGCCTCCTTGCAGGACACCGCCCCGCTCATGGACGAGCAGATGGACCGGACGCGCACCGACGAGCGGATCGCGGCCATCCTGAAGCAGGCCATGCGTGAGCTGGACCCGCGCGAGCGGTACATCGTCGAGCAGCGCATGCTGGCCGACAACGACGAAGAGGCCTCGCTGGCGAGCCTCGGGCGTGAGCTGGGCGTGAGCCGTGAGCGCGCCCGTCAGCTCGAGACGCGGGCGAAGCAGAAGCTGCGCAAGCACCTCGAGGCCGTCTCGGCATGACCCCGGCGACCGGCGGAGCGATCCGCCGGTCGTCTCGTTCGGGCAGCGACGCCTCTCAGAACGAGATCTCGACGCCGCCGGCGAGATCCAGGCCCCAGCTCATCTTGTTGCCAGCGCCCATGGGGACCAACACCACCAGCTCGGGCTCGAGGTAGAAGCCGAAGCCATTGAAGACGCGGTAGCTGGTGGTGAGGCCGGCCGAGACCGAGAGCAGGCCGGTCTGGATCCACGGCTCGCGCATGCGCACGTCCGGCGTGGCTGGGTTGGGGCGCTGCGTGGGCTGCAGCTGGATCTGGCCGATGCCGATGCCAGCATGGAGCGCGACGTTGATGCCCGTGAAGGTCGGCCGCGTGAGCTGGAGCTGCCCGCGCAGGTTGAACATGACGCGCGAGAGCGTGCCGAGCCCGGCCTTGATGTTGACGCGCACCCCGACGGCGAGACCGACGCGGTCCGTGAAGTACCCGCCCACCTCGATGTCGAGCTGGTGGCTCGGCACGAAGCCGTTGCTCGTGACCCGCACGTGGCACTCGTCTTGGGTGGCGTAGATGACGCCGCCGATGTCGCGCTCGGGGCCCGGGTTGCAGCCCGACAGACCGGTGCTGGGGTCGATGTAGGCCGCCCAGTCGGGAGAGTTCCAGTCGCCCGGCGGGATGGCCGGGTTGTTGTCTTGCGGCGGCAGGCCATCGGCCACCATCCCGCTGGTGGCGTAGAACATTCCGGCGCCTGCGCCGAAGTGGAAGAAGAAGCGCGGGCCGGGCTCCTGAGGCGCCGTGCTGCGATCCCAGCTGCAGAGGCCCTCGAGGCACTCGAGGCCCGAGGCGCACTCCGCGCTCTCGGTGCAGGCGGCGCCCTCGCCCTGCGGCGCGCTCTCGTCGCACTCGTCTTCCGCGCACTGGGGCTGACCCACGCACTGGGCTGCGGCCGCCTGCCCGGGGAGGGATGGCGCGGCCAGGCTGCGCTCACCCACCACCACCACCTCGAACGGCTCGTTGGCGCTGCCGGCGAAGCCCACCGAGCTCCCTCCGGGACCGAAGACCACGATGTAGTAGCGCACCGAGGGGGCCACGACGCGACGGCAGGGGATCTCGGCGCCGTAGCCGCCCGCCATGGCCGTCATGGCCACGCGCTCGTAGCGGCGCATGCCGCCGGTCCGGAAGTACAGCATGACCTCGCTGATTTCGGTGCCACCCGGCACCTCGAGGTAGACGGGCACCGGCGTGTTCACCAGCTGTTCGGCGATGGGCTCGTGCTCGAGCGCCAAGCCCTGACCACCTGCGGCCGCGCCGGCCGTGGCACCACCACCGCGGCTGTGGCGCTGCTGCGCGAGGATGAAGCGCGACTGGATGTCGGGCGAGCTGAGCGCCGGATCCAGCTCGATGTTGGCGTCGGCGTTGAGCGCCTGGACGAACAGGTCGAGGCCCGCTCCGGTGTCCTGGCGCGCGCCGATCGCCACGATGGCGAGGTTCATGTACGTGCGGGCGAGCGGCGTGTCCGTGATGCGGTGGCGCTGGCAGAGGGCGAGGGCCTCTTCGAGCAGCTCTTGCGCGCGGTCGAACTCGAAGTTGCCGTACTCGTTCATCGCGCGGATGTTGAGCGCCGCGACCTGGTCGCGTTGGGCCGGCTGTGCGCCCGCAGGGAGCGCGCTCGCGAGCACGAGAGCACCGATCACCCACGGCGCGAGCGCCGCCACCATCCTCATTCGGAGACCGTCCATCGGCGGCATCCTATCGCGCTTCCGCGCGCACGTCGCGTTCAAGATGCGCCCCCACCGCGAGTACCTCTAGAGCGCCCCGTCGCCGCCTTCGGTTCGGCGCACCTCGACGCGGCGGTTCGCGGCGCGCCCCTCCTCGGTGCTGTTCGACTCGAGCGGGAGCTCCTCACCGTAGCCACGCGCGCTGATGCGGTCGGGATCTGCTCCCTCGGCGACGACCAGCTCGCGTAGGCGCTCAGCGCGGCGCTGCGACTCCGCGAGGTTCTCGAGCTCGGTCCCCTCACTGTCCGTGTGGGCTCCGATCTCGATGCGCATCGCCGGGCGATCGCGCAGCGCGCGGGCGAGCGCACGCAGCAGCGGGCGCGTGGGCTCGGCCGGTGCGCCGTCGGTGTCCAACAACAGCGGCCGCAGCAACACGATGCGCTCGGAGCGGACTACGAGACCCTCGTAGCTTCCTGGGCAGGCGGCGCCCGCTTGCCCTGCCGCTCGCGGACACTCGTCGGCGGAGTCGGGCACCCCGTCCGCGTCGTGATCGGGGGCGGGCGTGAGCAGCACATCACCCGAAGGGTCGGGCGCGCTCGTGGGATCCGGAGTCCCTACGGGGTCCAGCAGCGGAGCGGCATCGGGGTCCCCAGGATCATCACCCCCAGGGGCGGCATCCGTGAGGGGCGCGGTGTCGATGGGCGCCTCGCTTTCGCTCGATGCAGGCTCTTCCTCGAGAGGAGGATGGCCGGAGCAGCGGGCGGCTGGGCTCAGGTAGAGGGCAGCCCCCGCGTTGGGCTCGGCGATGGCCAGGTGCTCCTCCGCCCGGGCGCGCTGACCCCGCTCGCGCTCGAACGTGGCGAACCCGAGGTGCGCACGCCCGAGTGCCAGCTCTCGCGGCGCGCAGCGCATGGCGCCCGCTTCCTCCGCGCGAGCGAGCGTGCCCTCGATGGAGACGAAGCGACGCTCCCAGCTGGGGTCTGCGGCACAACCACTCAGCCACAGCGCCACCGCGCATGTCAGCAGCGCCCTCATGGCGCGGTCGTGGCCCCCCGGCTGGTGGCCTCGGCGCGCTCGGCGTGCTCGCGTGCGATGCGGGCGTGGTCCGCTGCGTCTTGGAAGGCCGACTCGGCGGCCTCTTCGCGAGCCTTGTCGAGGTGCGCCAGGGCAAAGTAGTAGTCGTACGTGGCCAGCTCCTCGGCGCCAGCGTCGTGCGCGCGCTCGACGGCGCGCTCGGCTGGCCGCATGGACGCGAGGTACAGGCCGGGGCCGCACCCGCCGAGCAGCGCAGCGAGACCGCCGACCCACAGCGTGGCGCACACCCCACGGCCCAGCCGACGACGCGCCGCGAGGGCCGTCCGCCCGGGCCTGCCGGTGCTCACCCGCGACCTCGGCCCCAGATGACGCGGGCCACCGTCCCCATCAAGCCGAGCACCAGGATGGACCCCATGAGCCACGCGCTGGGCTGAACGGGCCCGGCCGAGAAGTCGGTGAGGCCGAAGCCGCGCGTGAACTGCGCGTGGGTGCCCACCACCGAGAGCCGATCGCGCAGCGTGAGCGCGACAGCGGCCGACGCGACCATGGCCACCGCGAGGAGCGCACCGCTGATGGCGTCCCGCTGCGCCCGGGCCAGCGCTGCGGCGCACGCGAAGCCGAGCAGCCCGACGCCCACCAATAAGATGAAGCCGATCAGGGCGAGCGCGGACGGGATGCGCTGGACATCCACCATGTAGACCAGGAACCAGTCTCCGTGGAGCACGTAGAAGTAGATGCCCACGGGCACGACCAGCAGGCTGGCGTAGAGCAACAACGCGGTCGCGCTCGACGTGAGCAACACCGGCCGCGGGGACACACGGATCTCGGAGCGCCCCGCCAGCGCGATGGCGATGCCCGCCGCGAACACGAAGCAGAGGAGCGAAGGGAGTGGCACGCCCCGAGCTAACGCGATGCGGGGCGTTCCCGCAAGTGCCGAGTGGTCGCGGCGCCGGAGCCGGACGAAAGCCCCGGGCCCGGCGGCGGGAGAGCGGCTTGCGGTCGGCTCCCCCGCTTCCCATGATTCGGGGGAATGCTGCCTCTTCGCTCGCACGCCCTACGCCTCGCTGGGGCGCCTTCCCCTCTTCGCCCCGTGGGACGCTCGCTGGTCGCGCTCGGCGCACTGATGGTGACGTGGCTGGTGGCGGGCGACGCAAACGCCTCGTTCTTGGACGACGTGTCCGAGAGCTACCGCGCGGCGCTCGCCGAAGGGCGCTACGGGCCAGCGCTGGGCATGACCTACCTGGCCGGCCTGCTGACCGCGCTCACGCCCTGCGTGTACCCGATGATCGCCATCACGGTGAGCATCTTCGGCGCCCGGCAGAGCGACTCGCGCTGGCGCGCCGCAGGCCTCTCCAGTGCTTATGTGCTCGGCATCGCGGCGCTGTTGACGCCCCTCGGGGTGCTCTCGGCCCTGGCGGGCTCGCTGTTCGGCGCGTGGACCGGGAACCCGTGGGTGATGGTGCCCATGTCGCTGCTCTTCCTGGTCATGGGCGCCAGCATGTTCGGCGCGTTCGACCTGGCGCTGCCCACCAGTGTCCAGACGCGCCTGTCGCAGTCCGGCGGCGTGGGCTTCAAGGGGGCCTTCGTCATGGGCTTGGTCAGCGGCCTGATCGCGGCCCCGTGCGCGGGCCCCGTCATCAGCGCGCTCTTGGCCTACGTGAGCACCACGCGCGACGCCACCTTCGGCGCGCTGAGCATGTTCACGTACTCCATCGGGCTCGGCACGCTGTTCTTCGCGGTGGGCACGTTCGCGCTGTCGCTGCCCAAGACGGGCCGCTGGGTGGACGCGGTCAAGAGCGTGTTCGGGCTGGTGATGGTCATCATGGCCATCTACTTCGTGCGCGACATCCTGCGCCTGCCGGCGCCCGTGACGCGCGACGTCCGCTGGCTGTACGCGGGGGCCGCCATGATCCCGGTCGGCGCGCTGCTGGGGGCCATCCACCTGTCCTTCAAAGAGGGCGCCTGGCACCAGCGGGCGCGCAAGGGCGTGGGGGTGCTGCTGATCACGCTCGGCGCGCTGGCCCTGATCCGGCACCAGGAGGCGCTGCCGGAGGGCGCGCAGATCACGTGGGAGACCGACTACACGGCCGCGCGGACGCAGGCGCAGCAGAGCGGGCTGCCGCTGCTGGTGGACTTCGGGGCGGACTGGTGCTCCGCGTGCCGCGAGCTCGACCACATGGCCCTCAGCGACGCGCGCGTGGTGTCCGAGGCGCGGCGCTTCGTGGCGGTGCGCATCGACCTCTCGGACGCCAGCGACGACGTGGCCCAGGGCCACCTGCGCAGCTACGGCCAGTCCGGCCTGCCCTTCGTGGTGATGCACCACGCGGACGGCTCCGAGGGCCCGCGCGTCACCGCGCCGATGCAGGCCGAGCCGTTCCTGGACTTGATGCGCGCCGTGCGTTGACGGTGGCGGTTCCGCCGGTGAGCAGGCATCCTCCGGCGGCGCCATGATCGACCCTCGCAAGACCTACGTCATCGCCAACCCCGCCGGACGCGGCGGCTGGGTGGGCCTCAATTGGCATCGCTTGAGCGACGAGATCCGCGCCGTGCTGGGCGCAGACGTGCAGTTCCTGCAGACGCAGAGCATCGGTGACGGCGTGCGCTGTGCGCGTGAGGCCGTGGAGGCCGGCGCCACCACGCTCGTCTCGTTCGGCGGCGACGGCACCCACAGCGAAGTGGCCGACGGCATCATGCGCGCGAGCGCGGGCCAGAAGGTCTCGCTGGGCATCCTGCACGCCGGCACGGGCGGAGACTTCCGGCGCATGCTGCACGCGTCGGACGACCTCGGCGCGGCGTGTCGCGTCATCGCCGAGAGCGAGCCCGTGAGCGTGGACTGCGGCTGGGTGGAGTACGTGACGGAGAGCGGCGAGTCGCGCGGCAGGCACTTCCTCAACATCGCGACCACCGGCATTGGTGGGCTGGTGGACCGCTTCGTGAACGAGTCCAAACACCGCTTGAGGGGCGGCGCGGCCTACGCCCTGGCCACCCTGCGCGCCAACATGGTCTACAAGCCGGCCGAGGTCACCATCGAGGTGGACTCGGAGAACGTGGGCACCTACCGGGTCTCGGCGGTGGGCGTGTGCAACGGGCGCTGGTGCGGCGGCGGCATGATGCTGGCGCCCAACGCGCGCCTGCAAGACGGCCTGCTGGACGTGGTGGTGCTGGAAGCGGCCAGCACGCTGCGCTCGCTGCCGGTGTTGCAGGGGGTCTACAAGGGGACGCACACGCGCTCGCGGCTGGTGCACGTGTTCCAGGGGCAGCGCGTGCGCGTCACTCCGCACAAGAACACCGCGTACATGGACATCGACGGTGAGGCCCCCGGCATCGCCCCCGCGTCGTTCCAGGTGCGCCAGAAGGCGCTACGCGTCCACGGCGTGCGGCCGGAGTTCGTCTGAGTGCTGCGCCGGCTGCGCGGGTCTCTCACCAGACGCGTGGCGCTCGCCATGCCACTCTTGCTGCTGGGCTGCCTGCACGGCAACAACGCCCCGAGCGGTGAGGTGGAGGTGCGCGTCACGCGCGACACCGAGGGCTTCGTGGTCAGCTGGCCCGCAGGGCGCGCCGTCGAGGTCCAAGTGGGCCGCTGCGCCGCCGTGTGCGACGAGCGCGTGTTGATCGACCCCACCTCGGAGTTCTCGGAGCTGGTGCCCGAGCCCGAGTTCGCGGATCTCACGTGGCACGTCACGGTGCCCGACGGTGCGCTGTCGCCGCTGCGAGTAGGGCTCACACCCGCGGGCGGCACGGTGATCGTGCCGTTCGAGGAGCCCGCCACCGAGACGGGGACGTGGGCAGTGTTCGTGGTGGTGGAGAGCCCACGTGGCGATGACGTGCTCACGCAGACGGGCGTGGCGCTGCTGCCTCCGTAGAGGCGGGAGAGGCCGTCGGTGGACTCTTCGCGGGGTCGGTGGTGCGCCGCTCCAAGGCCCGACAGCGCGCGCCCCGGTCATGGCCATCCAGCGTCTTGGTGGGCGGACTCTACAGCGACGGCGCCTTCATCGCAGATCGGTGCCCCGTGAGCTTCGCGCCATTCGTGGAGGCCCTACGGGCGACGGAATCGACTTGCGGCAGCGCCCGCTAAGGACGCAGCCGCAGCACGTAGATGTCCTCGCGCCCCAAGCCGGTTTCATGGGGCACGGCGCCGTTCACTCCGCCGAGCACCCGCACGCGGCCGGCTGCGTCGACGGCAATATCCCGAGGCACGAACCAGTCGACGGCGAACTGCTCGGTCCGGGTCAGCGACTCACTGTCGTCGTACCACTGCACGAACCCGCCGGGCACGCTGCCCCCGGTGACCGGTGCTTGCGAGGAGCTCCCCGCGATGACCACGCCCCCCGTCAGGTCGGGCGCCATCCACAGGTTGCGTGACCCCACCGTGCCAGGGTCGGTGTACATGTGGAGCAGGGTGCCGTCTGGCGCGTAGCGCACCAGCGCGATCGCATCAGCGGCTCCCGTGCGGGCAGCGAGCGCCACGATGTCGCCGTCGGAGGTGAGGACCACGGCCACCCCCACGTCGCTACCGTCGGTGCCGAACTGCCGCGCCCAGAGCGTGGTGCCGTCGGTGTCGAGCTTCAGGAGGTACGCGTCGCGCGCGCCGAGCTGTGTTTGGCCCGCCAGCACGGCCGCGCCGGGCAGCTCCCCCGTGATGTAGGCCGCCCCGGTGGCATCGACCACGACGCCGTTGGCCGCGTCGCTACCGGCATTCCCGAAGCCCATCTGCCGGGTCCAGCGCTCGTTCCCGTCGGTGTCGTAGACGCGCACGTAGGTGTCCGGCGCGTCCACCGCCATCTGCCCCGGGAGCACACCGTAGGTCCTGCCCACGATCCACACGTCACCCGTGGGCCCCACCGCGATGTCGTACACGTAGTCGGAGGTCGACGTGCCGAACTGCCGCGTCCACAGCACCGCTCCCGTAGACGCGTACTTCCGGACGAACACGTCGTCCACCCCGTTGGCCACCTGACCCGGCAAGGCAGCCGTGTGCACGTCCCCCGCGACGTAGACGGTGCCACCAGGTCCCACCGCCACGGCGTCGACCGCGTCGAAGCTGGCAGTCCCGAACTGGTCAGCCCACGTGACCACCCCGCCTGGGCCAGCGGCGACCACGGCGGCGTCGGACATCCCCAAGTGCGTGAAGCCGGGATAGGCCCCCTCGTCGATCGCCGCGCCGAAGCGCATCGACCCGTCGGGCAAGACCACGAACGAAGACGCGCTGTCGCGATGGGCGGTCCCGAACACGTCCACGTGATCCCACGGGGTGTCCGTGCACACCCGGTCGCGGTAACTCGTGGGGGGGGAGGCTTCGATCGTGTCGGGTGCTGGGCACTCGGTCCACGCCGTGCACGCCCTGGAGTTCGGACCGACCGCGAACGTGCCCTGAACACAGGCTTCGCACGTACGGTTCGTGGTGGCGCTGCCGTCGTCGAGCACCGTGAACCCGCCGACACACCGGTAGCGCTCCTGGCAGGTCGTCTCGGGATCGCCGTCGTGGTCCCAGGTGTCGTCCACGTCGCCGCACACGACGGCGGCAGCCGACCCGCCCTCGCAGTACGTGCCCGCGTCGCACGCGGCGCAGACGGGCGCGGAGCTCGAGGTCCCCGCCTGCACGAGTACCGTGCCCGCCACGCACGTCTCGCTGCGCTCGCAGCCGGTGCTGTTGACGCCGACCGAGTAGTATCCGGGTCGGCACGGCAGACAGTCACGGTCCGTCACCGCGTCGCCGAGCGCCACCTGATACTCCCCCGGCGCGCACTGCGTCCACGACGCGCAGCGGTCGGCGTTCTCGGTGGTGCTGAACGACCCGCTCCCGCATGGAGCGCAGCTGCGATCGCTCACTGGACGGGGTGCCTGGCTAACGTAGGTCCCCGGCGCGCACGATGTCCACGGCTGGCAATCGACGTCTGAGCCCGGGTCCGAGTCGAAGAAGCCGACACCGCAGGGGTCGTGGACGGCCGCGTCGTCCGGCGTGGCGGGTGGGTCCCCACAACCGAGTACGAGCGCGGCGAACAGCAACGGCCCCATGAAGGCTCTGGGTCTCGAATGTGAAGACATGCGCTTCCTCCTCGGCTCCGCGGGTGTACGCGGTAGGGACGCCCGCCGTCAACCAGTGGTGCACCCATGGACCCGCGAGCTGCCGCACTGCGTCGGCACCTTGAACGCGCGCCTCATGAGCTACGCCGGCGAAGCCGTGACCTTCGCCACCGAGGACGGCCTCAGCTGCACCCTGAACGCGGTGGACTTCCTGGGCCGCCTCTTCACACACCACGTTGGAATGACTCACAATTCCTATGGATCATGCTACGTTACGGCCCAATGCAACGTCTCCTCGCGCTCCTCGTGCTCGCCTCCTTCGCCTTCACCAACGCTCGCGCCGACGCGCAGTGCGTCCCGTCTCCCGAAGTCTGCGACGGCGCCGACAACGACTGTGATGAACAAGTGGACAACCCACCATTCGCCGACGCTCCCTCGGCGGGCCAGGCTGGTTGCTGGAACCAAGCTGGGAACTGCTGCTCCTTCTCGAACCTGAATTGGTGCCCGCCGTCTGGCGCGAGCTGCGGCGGCACGGGTGTGCTCTCGTCGCCGTGCGCGGCCGGGACGATCACGTGTGACGAAGGGGCATGGACGTGTGCCAACGTCCAGCGACCTCTGCCCGAGGTCTGTGACGGCTCGGACAACGACTGCAACGGCGTTGCGGACGACGGCACGGAGGCCGGCACCAGCTGCATGTCGGGCGTCGGGGCATGCGCGGCGATGGGCGTGCTCGAGTGCAGCATGACGGGCGCCTCCTGCTCCGCGGATCCAGGCCTGCCTGGCACCGAGCTGTGTGGAAACGACGTCGACGACGACTGCAACGGCATGGTCGATGAAGGCTTCACGATTGGCGCCTCGTGCACGGTTGGCGTTGGCGCCTGCCTAGCGACGGGCATGTATGTCTGTGACGCCGGGAGCGAGGTGTGCGACGCCACGGAGGGTACCCCTGCGGCGAGCGAGACCTGCGATGACGGCGTGGACGACGACTGCGATGGCATGACGGACAACGGGTGCACGCCCGACGCTGGGGTCCCCGACGACGCTGGCGTGGTCGGCGACGCGGGCATGGTGAGCGACGCTGGCACGACCGACGACGCTGGCACGACCGACGACGCTGGCATGATCGAGGATGCGAGCGTCAGGATGGATGCGCGCGTGCTCGAAGACGCAGGCGTCGACGCGGGCACCCCCGATGGAGGCGGCTCGTCCGGCTGTTCGTGCCGCGCAGGCGCGTCCAGCGCACCCTTCGGCGCTCGGGCCATGGCGCTGGGGTTGCTGGCCGCCTTGCTGGCGCGTCGCTGCCGACGCACTGGCGTCTGAACGCGGGCGCTGGTGGTGTCGACGTCAGCGGGCCACGGCAAGGTCGATGGCGTCGAAGCCGACGTCCACCGGGGTGCCGCTCGCGACCTCGCCGCTGCGAGCGTGGAACACGTGGACTCCGCGTTCGCAGGCCTGGTTGGAGGGCGTGATGGTGCACGGGTCCGGGAAGAACAGCAGGTCTTCCACGGTGTCGAGCGCCAGCTGATCCACGTAGTACGACGAGAAACTGTTGTACGTGGGGAAGGCTCCAGCGCCCACCAGCTCGAGGTGCGACGAGGCCCCGGGACCGAAGTCCGTGTGCGTGATGCGCCACCCGAGGACGTCGTCCACCACCTCGAAGCCACCCACTTGCGCGCCGTTCGCGAAGTCGAACACGCTGACCACTAGCGTGCTGAGATTCACGACCTCGTAGCCCCCTCCCCCCGAGAAGAGGGGCCTCGGCTCGGCCACGAACAGACGGCTACGCGCACAGTCCACGGGCATGTCGAACTCCGCCTGTGAATTCAGCGCAACCCCTTGGACGCCGACAGCGTCCGGATCGACGTCCACCACGCGCCCTCCTGCGGGCGAGCTGAAGTCCAACACGGCCAGCGCAGGCCCGAGATCACTGACGGCGCCCGACTCATGATCGATGCGCGCGAGCTGAACGAAGGCACGCTGCCCGCAGCTCGCGACGTGCGCGGGCTCCGGGAGGCCATCGGCGTCCGCGAGGGCGGCGAGGTCGATGGACGAGACGGTCAGCGCGGTCGCGTCGATCACCACCACCTCGGCGCTCTCGTACTGGCTCACCACCACGATGTCGTCCCCCACCCACGCCGCATCGCGCGGGTCGGCGCCACGGGCGAGAGTGAAGGTGCGCGTAACACTCAGAGTGCGCGCATCCACGAGATCGACGGTATTGCTGGGAGCAGGGTGCACCACCACGCAGCGCGCGCCTGCGCACTTCACGCTCGAAGTCACGGCATCCAAGTCGTCGCTCGCCCGCACCGTGAAGGGCGCCGCCAAGTCGAGCGAGGCGATCTCCCCATCGGGGCCCACCACCACGAGCCGCCCGCTCTCGACGCCGGCGTCGTCCACGTGTCCGTCCACGGCGGCATCGAGACCGGCGGCCGCCCCCGAGCCGCAGCCGGGCAAGAGACAAAGCGAAAACACGAAGGCGCGCCGCCAAACAGGGACCGGGCGCTCCACGAAACAAGAGTAGAAGTCAATCATGCCGCGGACTATAGCGGGGGGTGTTCCGCGCAACAGGCGTGGGTCAGCTCGGGGGAGACACTCCCGTATACAGCCAGTCTGCACATCCCCACTGCACTCCGATCCAGTGAGGACCGCTGTTACGCTCGTCAATGACGCGCCCATGTCCTCGTGAGTCGGCTCGAGCATGGGTGCGAAATGTCTACATTGGCCGACTGCTGGGCAGTGCGCGGTCGGTCAGCGCCAGATGCATCGGCTACATCGCGCCTCTGGGCGACAGATTGGCGAGACTGTCCGCTGGTCATGCAGGCCGACGGGAACCGCTCGGGCTTCAGTTGAGCGGGAAGCCCGCGTTCACCAGCAGCGCGCGCAGGGAGCTGTCGGCGTGGTCCCGCACGAAGGCCAGGTCGCGATCCGGATCGTAGGTGCTGCCACGCCCCGCGCGGTAGGCGGCACGCAGCAGGCGGATGGTGCCCAGCTCGTCGCCGGCCACGCAGGCTGCACGCGCCGCGAGGCCCAGCCAGAGCACGCGCCCCTCTTGGTCCGAGCGGTGGGCGCGTTCCTCGATGATGCGCGCGGCCACCATGCCCTCCTCGGCGAGGCCGATGGCTTCGGGCGTGGCGCCGTCGAGCGTGGCGAAGTGGAAGACGGTCTCGGGGGCCACTCCGATCTGCATCAGGATGCGCAGCGTGTAGCGCACGCGCTCCTGATAGACCTCGCACGGCGTGAAGCGCTGCAGGTGACCCCAGCTCTCTTCGCTGGGCTCCATGGCGAACTGCGCGACGGCCAGCGCCCAGCCGCTGGGGGCGAGGGAGACCTCGGCGAGCAGACCCTCGAGCTCGTGACGATCGCGCTGCTCGTTGGCGTCCAGCAGCGCGATGGCCATGCTCACGGCCCGCGCGCTGTGACCGTTTTGAACCAGCAGCCGGAGGTACTCGGCGTGCGACCCGCCCGCCAACCAGCGCTCACGCGCCTCGCGCAGCAACGCGTCGGGCAGGCCGAGGCAGGCGTCGATGGTGTCGCGCAGGGTGAGCAGCGAGCTGCGATGCTCCGCCAAGGGATGACTTCGGTGCAGCGGCACGGGCAGCGCGCGCAGGTGCTGCTCGAGCTCTCCACGCAGCGCGCCGAGGTGCTCGGGAGCGGCGGACGACAGCAGCGAGCGGACGTGTCGGACCTCACCGCTCGCGACGCGGCTCATCAAGTGGTCCAAGTCTGCGTAGTGCTGGTCCACGCATCGACTATACGTCAATCAGCGCGCTGGGAGCGAGCGCGTTCGTTCGTCGCAGCTCGGCACTCAGTGTCGTGGTAAAGCGCGAACGTGCAGTCGCTGCTTCCCCGCATGCTGGATCCCGACGACGCCGAGGCCGTGCGCGTCGATGGCCGAACGCTCTCTTATCAAGCCCTCGCAGAACGCGTGGCGATCCACCTCGCGCGCTTGGATGCGCTTGGTGTGGGGGCGGGTGAGCGCGTGGGCGTCTTCACCCACGCGAGCCTGGACGTGGTGACAGCGCTGGTGGCGCAGGTGACGCATGGCGTGGTGACGGTCCCGCTCAACCCTGCGCTCGGCGCGCGGGAGCTCGAGCACATGCTGAGCGACGCGGCCCCCGTGGCGGTGTTCGTGGATGGCGCGCGACGGGCCGAGCTGCCGGTGAGCCCTGCGCTCGCGGGACGCTTGCACGACATGGCGGACAGCGACGTTGGGAGCCCGAGCCCGGCGTGGGCTCCACGCGCGGTGTCGAGCGACGTGGCGCTGATCCTGTACACCTCGGGGACCACCGGCGCGCCCAAGGGCGCCCAGCTGAGCAGCGCCAACCTGGCCGCCAACCTGGACGCGCTGGCGCTCACCTGGGGCTGGACGGCGAGCGACACCGTGGTGCACGGGCTGCCGCTCTTCCACGTGCACGGCTTGGTGCTGGGGCTGCTGGGCGCGCTGCGGGTGGGCGGCGCCCTGCACCACGTGTCGCGCTTCACCCCGCACGCGCTCGCCGCCGCGCTGGCCGCGGTCACGCCCGGTCGCGCGCTGCTCTTCGCGGTGCCCACCATGTACCACCGCCTGATCGAGGCGGCCGAAGCCGAGTCACAGGGCAGCACCGGCACGCCCATCGCGAACGCGCTGCGCAGCGCACGTCTGCTGATCTCGGGCTCGGCGGGGCTGCCCACGCGTGAGCACCAGCGGCTCACCGCGCTCACCGGGCGGGGCATTCACGAGCGCTACGGCCTGACCGAAACGCTCATCAACTGTGGCGTGCCGGCGGCTGACGCACCGCGGCCGGGCTATGTGGGCCCCGCGCTCCCCGGAGTAGAGCTGCGGCGTGTGGACGAGGCACGCCAGCCGCTGCCCCCCGAGGCCGATGACGACGCCACGCTGGGCGAGGTGGCCGTGCGCGGGCCGAGCGTGTTCCTGGGCTACCTCAACCGCGAAGACGCCACGCGCGAGGTGCTGGACGACGACGGCTGGTTCTATACCGGCGACCTCGCCACGGCGGCGCCGGACGGCGCGCTGCGCATCGTGGGCCGACGCAGCACGGACCTGATCAAGACCGGCGGCTACAAGGTGGGCGCGGGCGAGATCGAAGCCGCCCTGCTCGAGCACCCCGACGTGGCCGAGGCGGCCGTGCTCGGCGTGCCGGACGCGGACCTGGGCGAGCGCATCGTGGCGTTCGTGGTGCCGCGTGTGGGGACCACGCTGTCGGCCGACGCGCTGCGGGCGCACGGCGAGCAGACGCTCACGCGCCACAAGCAGCCGCGCGAGTATCGCGTGGTGGACGCGCTGCCGCGCAACGCCATGGGCAAGGTGCAGAAGAAGCGCCTGCTCGAGCCCACGCCCGCTGCAGCCCCGCTGCCACCCGAGGTGCGCGTGGATCCCTTCACCGGCTTCCCCGTCATCGTGTCGTCGGCGCGCGCGCAGATTCGCCACGGCGTGGACCCCGGCGCGGGGCTCCCGCAGCCGAGCGGGCCCTGCCCCTTCTGTCCGGGCTACGAGGGCCGGACGGAGCCCGCCGTGCTGCGCGTGCCGGCCGACGAGGCGCTGCCGTGGCTCGTGCGCTTCGTGCCCAACCGGTACCCGTGGGTGGTGGAGGGGCCGCTGAGCGTGCCGTTCCAGCACGCGCCCGGCGGCGAGTCGCACCCTGCGCTGGGCGTGCACGACGTGGTGGTGGAGCACCCCGCGCACGACCTCGACCTGGTGGACTACGACGACGCCCACGTGCTCCTGTTGCTGACGGCGCTGCGCGACCGCGTGCGCACGGTGGAGGCTGTGCCCGGTGTCCTCAGCGTGAGCCTCTTCCGCAACCGAGGGCGCCGCGCGGGGAGCTCGCAGCCGCACCCCCACGCGCAGATCGTGGGCGCGAGCGTGCTGGGCCCCACGCAGCTGGCCCGTCGCAGCCGCGCGCGAGAGCACTTCATGCAGCACGGAACCAACCTGCTGGCTTCACAGGTGGCGGTGGAGCGGGCCGCCCGCGAGCGCGTGCTGCTGGATGACGGCGTTTGGTTCGCCGGCTGCCCCTTCGCGCCGCGCCACCCCTACGAGGTCTGGCTCGCGCCACAGGTGCCGAAGGGCCAGCCCGCGGCCACGCCGTTCTCGGCGCTCACGGACCAGGCGCTCGGCCAGCTGGGCGGCCACCTGCAGAGGCTGGTGCGGGCCACGCTCGCGGCGGCGGGCAAGCGCGACTACAACGTGGTGCTGCACCAGCTGCCGGTGGCCGAGCGCGAGGCCCCTCACGCCTACTGGTGCCTCGAGATCGCACCACGGGGTGGTGGCGGTGCGGGCTTCGAGCTGAGCACGGGGCTGGCCATGACGTCCACCCGCCCCGAGGCCAACGCGGCTCGCATTCGCGCAGAGCTCGCCGCCCTGGCGCCACGAGCGGCCGAAGAATCCCAATGACCGCATGAGGCGCTTCGTGTAGGACTCTCACGATGCTCGCCCCTTCCGCGCTGCTGACCGACCTCTATCAACTCACGATGGCGTTCGGGTACTACCGCGCCGGCATCGCCATGCGCGACTCGTGCTTTCACCTGCACTTCCGCAAGTGCCCCTTCAAGGGGGGCTACGCGGTGGCTGCCGGGCTCGAGCCCGCACTCGACTTCCTCACGGCGCTGCACTTCACGGACGAAGAGTGCGCGTACCTGAGCACGCTGCAGGACGCCCAAAAGAACCGGCTCTTCCCGGACGACTTCCTGCGCTTCCTGCAAGACACGCCGAATGGCCTCGAGGTGGACGCCATCCCCGAGGGCACCGCCGTGTTCCCGCACGAGCCGCTGCTGCGCGTGAGCGGGCCGCTGTATCAGGCGCAGCTGGTGGAGACCGCGCTGCTCACCATCGTGAACTTCCAGACGCTGGTGGCCACCAAGGCCTCGCGCGTGCGTCAGGTGGCCGGCGACCGGCCCGTGGTGGAGTTCGGGCTGCGACGCGCACAGGGAGTGGACGGCGGGCTGGCCGTGAGCCGCGCGGCGTACCTGGGCGGCTGCGCGGGCACCAGCAACGTGCTTGCCGGCATGCGCTTCGGTGTGCCCGTCACCGGGACGCACGCGCACAGCTGGGTGATGGCCTTCCCGGACGAGCGCACGGCCTTCAACGCGTACGCCGACGCCATGCCCGGCAACTGCATCTTCCTGGTGGACACCTACGACACGCGCAAAGGCGTGGGCATCGCCATCGAAGTGGGCAAGCGCCTCGAAGCCGAGGGCAGCCGCCTGAACGGCGTGCGCCTCGACTCGGGCAACCTCACCGAGCTGAGCATCGACGCACGCGCGCAGCTGAACGCCGCGGGCATGCAAGACGCCAAGGTGGTGGCCAGCAACGACCTCGACGAGTACGCCATCGCGCAGCTCCAAGCCGAGGGCGCGTTGATCGACATCTACGGCGTGGGTACACGGCTCTCCACCTGCCACGACCAGCCGGCGCTCGGTGGCGTGTACAAGCTGTCCGCGCTGGCCAACGCCGAGGGGGAGCTGGTGCCCAGCATCAAGCTCAGCGAGCTGGCCATCAAGGTGTCGCTCCCCGGGCGCCTCGGAGCGAAGCGGCTCATGCGAGGCGACACTCCGGTGTGCGACGTGCTGGTGGACCTCGACCACAGCGGCATCTCGCTCTCGCTGTGCGCCATGGCCACGGGCGAGCCCATCCCCACGCCCGAGCACGACCGGGTGGTGGACCTGTCGGTGCCCGTGATGCGCGCTGGGAAGCGCGTGGGCACCCCACCCGCGCTCAGCGCTTCGCGCGACCTGGCCAAGCGCGAGCTCTCGGTGCTGCCGGCCGTGCTGACCGCGCTCACGGCCACGGGTGAGTATCCAGTCTACCTCGAGGCCTATGTGGCGCGCTCCCGCGCCGAGCTGATGGCGGCACGCCGCCCCGTGAAAGAAGCGATGTGATGAGTGCCCTGCTCCCCCGCGGTCCCATGCTCCTGTTCTGTACCGAAGCCTATGAGCCCCTGGCCGAGCGGCTGATCGCCTACGAGGAGATCACGCGCGGCGCGCTCTTGCGCAAGCGGTTCCCGGACGGCGAGCGCTACCTGCGCATCCTCGAAGAGTGCAGCGGACGCGACGCGGTGGTGCTGGGCGGCACGGTGACCGACGCCGACACGCTCGAGCTGTACGACCTCTGCTGCTCGCTGGTGCACCGCGGCGTGCACACGCTCACGCTGCTGATCCCGTACTTCGGCTACCAGACCATGGAGCGGGCCGTGAAGCCCGGTGAGGTGGTGGTAGCCAAGACGCGCGCGCGCCTGCTCTCCAGCATCCCCACGGCCGGCAGCGGCAACCGCGTGGTCATGTTGGACCTGCACGCCGAGGGCATCCCGCACTACTTCTCGGGCAGCATCCGCCCGCTGCACGTGTACGCCAAGCCCGTGATCATCCCGCTGCTGCGCGAGCTGGGCGGCGAGGACTTCGTGCTGGGCGCCACCGACGCAGGGCGCGCCAAGTGGGTGGAGTCGCTGGCCAACGACCTGGGCGTGCAGGCGGGCTTCGTGTTCAAGCGGCGCACCAGCGGGACCGACACCGAGGTCACCGCGCTCGCGGCCGACGTGCGCGGCCGCAAGGTGGTCATCTACGACGACATGATCCGCACGGGCGGCTCGCTCATCGGCGCGGCGCGCGCGTACCTGGACTCGGGCGCCAGCCACGTGGCGGCCGTGTGCACGCACGGGGTGTTCCCGGCCGGCGCCCTCGACACGCTGGCCGCCTCGGGCCTCTTCACCGAGGTGGCCTGCACCGACTCGCACCCCAACGCCGAGGCCGCGCGCGCACACCCCCTGCTGCGCGTCACCACCATCGCGCCCGTCCTGCGGGACGCCCTCGCGACCCTCTCCGGAGTCTCATGAACCGCATCCGCGCCGCCATCGCCGTCCTCAACCAGACCCCGTTCGCGTGGGACGAGAACCGCACCAACATCGAGGCCGCCATCACCGAGGCGCGCCGTCGTGGAGTCACGCTGCTGTGCCTGCCCGAGCTGTGCATCACGGGCTACGGCTGCGAGGACATGTTCCTCGCGTCGTTCGTGCAAGACGAGGCCTTCCGCATCTTGGAGCGCCTGGCGCCCCTCACGCGCGGCATGATCGTGAGCTTTGGCCTGCCCGTGCTGCACCGCGGCTGCGTCTACAACACCGCGGCCATGGTGGTGGACGGCGAGATCGCGGGCTTCGTGGCCAAGCAGTTCCTGGCGGGTGACGGCATCCACTACGAGCCGCGCTGGTTCAAGCCCTGGCCCACTGGGCGGCGCGCCACGCTCGAGCACGGCGAGCAGCGCTATCCCATCGGCGACCTGACGTTCGACATCGGCGGCATGGTGCTGGGCTTCGAGATCTGCGAGGACGCGTGGGTGGCGCGGCGCCCGGGCGCGAGCCTCTCGCTGCAGGGGGTGGACGTCATCCTCAACCCGAGCGCCAGCCACTTCGCGTTCGGCAAGCAGCGCATCCGCCGGCGCCTCGTGCTGGAGGGCTCGCGCGCCTTCGGCGTGAGCTACCTGTACGCCAACCTGCTGGGCAACGAGGCCGGCCGCGCGGTCTACGACGGCGGCGGCATGATCGCGGCAGCGGGCAACCTGCTGGTGGAGACCAAGCCCTTTTCGTACGCGGGCATGGGCGTCTACGACGCGGTGCTGGACATCGATCACACGCGCCTGATCCGCGCGCAGTCGGCCAGCTTTCGCCCCGAGGTGGAGGGCGACGAGCGCTGCGTGCGCGTGAGCTTCGACCACAACGACGTGGCCCCCAAGCGCGTGGACATCAAGCCCGAGCCGTGGATCGAGGGGCCACACCGCAAGGAAGAGGAGTTCACGCGCGCCATCGGGCTCGCGCTGGTGGACTACATGCGCAAGTCGCGCTCGCAGGGCTTCGTGGTGTCGCTCAGCGGCGGCGCCGACTCGGCCGCCTGCTGCGTGCTCATCTACACCGCCCTGCGCATGGCCGCGGCCGAGCTGGGCTGGGACGGGCTCCAGAAGCGCCTCGCGCACGTGAAGGGCATCGCCAGCATGGGCAGCGTCAAGGAGCTCATGCCCAAGGTGCTGACCACCGCCTACCAGGCCACGCACAACAGCGGCGACGTCACGCGCAACGCCGCGCGCGCCATGGCCGAGGCGGTCTTCGCCGACCACTACGAGCTGGACGTGGACGCGCTGGTGAAGGGCTACGTGGCCATGGTCGAAGGCGCCGTGGGGCGCCCGCTGACCTGGGAGCAAGACGACCTCACGCTCCAGAACATCCAGGCACGCACGCGCGGGCCGGGCATCTGGATGTTCGCCAACCTGCGCTCGCAGCTGCTGCTGGCCACCAGCAACCGCTCCGAGGCCGCGGTGGGCTACTGCACCATGGACGGCGACACCTGCGGCGGCGTCTCGCCCATCGCGGGCATCGACAAGGCGTTCTTGCGGCAGTGGCTGCGCTTCATGGAGAGCACCGGGCCGCACGGGCTCACGCCCACGCCGGAGCTGGTGCACATCAACCGCCAGCAGCCCACCGCCGAGCTGCGCCCCAAGGAGAGCGCACAGACCGACGAGGGCGACCTGATGCCCTACCCGCTGCTGGACGCCATCGAGATGGTGGCCATCCGCGACAAGAAGGGCCCGGGTGAAGCGTTCGAGCTGATGCGCGCCGAGTTCCCGCAGTACACGCCGGAGCAGCTGCGCGTGTGGGTGGTGCGCTTCTTCCGCCTGTGGTGCCAGAACCAGTGGAAGCGCGAGCGCTACGCGCCGTCGTTCCACGTGGACGACAAGAACCTGGACCCCAAGACCTGGTGCCGCTTCCCCATCCTGTCGGGCGGCTACGACCTCGAGCTGCGCGAGCTGCTGAGCCGCACGCTCTGAGCTGGAGACACGCCATGCACATGCCCGCGCACGCCCTGATCCTCGTCGACCTGCAGCCCGACTTCCTGCCGGGCGGCGCGCTGGCCGTCACCGCCGGCGACGAGGTGGTGCCGTTCGCGCGGCACGTCATGCGCGAGTTTGCGTGCGTGGTGGCCACGCAGGACTGGCACCCCGCGAACCACGGGTCGTTTGCCAGCCAGCACCCCGGCAAGCAGCCGGGTGAGCTCATCGAACTGAACGGGCTGACGCAGGTGCTGTGGCCGGACCACTGCGTGCAGGGCACCCCCGGCGCCGCGCTCTGCAAGGAGCTGGACCCGGCCAGCATCACACGGGTCTTCCGCAAGGGCAGCGACCCCGGCGTGGACAGCTACAGCGGCTTCTTCGACAACGGCCGCCGCAACGCCACGGGCCTCGGCGACTGGCTGCGGGCCGAGGGCATCACCGCGCTCAGCGTGCTGGGTCTGGCCACCGACTACTGCGTGAAGTTCACGGCGCTCGACGCGCGTGACCTGGGCTTCGACGTCACCTTGCTGACGCAGGGCTGCCGCGGCGTGGAGCTCCACGCGGGTGACGTCGCCCGCGCGCTGGACGAGCTGCGGAGCGCGGGCGTGCACGTCCGTGAGTGACAGCCCGGAAGCACGGCCGGCAAATGCGACTGAATATCATTGATGGTTCACCCGGATTTTCGCGCACCAAAGACGGCACCTCGTCCGAAGCTTCCGTTGCATTTGCTGGATACTCTGATCAGCCCGCAAATCACTTCGTAATCATAGGCAATTTGAGGTTGGCACAACGGTTGGCGAGGCGCCGTGTGTGGAAACCTCCTACGCGCCCCAATCCCTCCTCGTCCTCCCGCAGACCTCTGGCACGCTCACGTGTCGCCGGGTGGCGCTGAAGGCCAGCCGGACGCTCTGCCTGCTGATGACGATGGGCTGCGGCCACATGGGCGTAGGGAGTCACGCCATGTGTCAAAGAGCATAGAAATGTCGGGGAGGGAGTTCATTGGAATTTCGCGACAAGTTCGGGACGGAGGTTCCAGCCCTTCGGGGCGCAAGCTGGCACCGTGGCTCCCTTCCACGCGCGCATCGAGAACGATCATTCTTGATGCGAGAACGATCGTTCGCTATAACGGAGCGATTCGTCTTTGTGGAGGTCGCCATGAGCAACCCGACCCAGGAACGGCGCCACGCCAGAGCGCGGACAGAAATTCTCGAATCGGCCGCCCGGGCCTTCGCCAAGAAGGGGTTCCACGGCACGAGCATGGACGACGTTGCCCGTGAGGTCGGGATGTCTCCCAGCTCGCTCTACCGCTACTTCGAAGGCAAGGAAGTGCTCTACCGAGCGATGGTGGACAACATCGCGGAGGTCGTCCTCGCCCCATTCAGCGACCCGCTCCTCCCCACGCTGCCCTTTGACCAACGACTCGAGTGGTTGTTGCGCCGCCAGCTGGCAACCATTGAAGCACAACGCGAGTTCTTCATCACTTTCGCGTCGGACCGGGCCTCCATGGACTGGGAATTTGCGGGCACAGGTGACCCCGTCGGCGATGCCTATCATCGTTGGGTGGCGGCGTTTCGAACCCTCCTCGAGGAGGGTGTCGCCATTGGGGCCCTGCGACGTCTCGACACCTGGAACACCGCCTATCTCGTAACCGGCGCGCTCAGCGCCACCGTCTTTCGCTGGATTCGCGGATATCTGCCCGTCGCTCTGCAGGACTACGTGCCCGTCCTGCTCGACATGATCTTCTGCGGCATACGCTCGGAGCACCAGCCGTGAACGCCACCCGTAGTCTCGTATCGCTCGTCACGGTGTTACTCCTCGCTGCTCCTGCACACGCGCAGGAGGGCGCCGACACCGTCACCGTAAGCCCAGACATAGAGCCCGCAGTTCGGACTCGCAGGACGCTCACGGAGTGCGTCCTGCTCGCCTTGGACCGCAGTCCTCGCGTCGAAGGCGCGGCTGCCGCGAGCGCGGAGGCAACGGCGATGCGGCGCAGCGCTCGCGGGAGGTTTGGGCCGGTCGTCCGCGTGGAGGCCAACGTGCTGCGCTGGAATGCGCCCTTTGGGCTGCCGCTCGAGATCCCAGTTCCCGCTCCCTTTGGGCCACTGAACGTGCCGCCGATCCCCGTGCGCAACGCCACGACGGCGCAGTTATCCGCGACCGTGGTGCAACCGCTGACCGGTCTCTGGACCGTCTACGAAGGTCACCGGGCGCAGCTACTTGGCGAAGACGCCGCGCGCCACCAGGAGCGCGCGACCCGAGACGACGTGGTCCTCGCCGTCGCCGACGCCTACGTGCAGGCACTCGAGGCCGAACGAATGACTGAGCTTGCCGCTGATCAGGTGCGAACCATCGAAGCCCATGTGGAACGAGCGCGGCAGTTCCACGAAAATGCTCTGATTACACGCAACGACGTGCTGGTCGCTGAGATCCGCCTCGCCGACGCGCGCGTGCGTCAGCTACAAGCCGAGGGCGGGGCGGGCCTCGCGAGAGCGCACCTCGCCTTTCAGATCGGCTTACCGGCCGATGATGAGGTGTGGCCCGAGGAACTGCCGGCTCCGAGTGTCGCCGCGACGACCACCAGGAGTGATGCTTCCCTTGGGAGTGGCTCGGAGGACAGGCCCGAACTCGCGGCGGCGAGAGCACGGGTAGAGCAAGCGCGCGCCGGAGTACGTGTCGCGACCTCGCAGATGGCGCCAGAGGTCAGCGCGATCTTCAGGGTTGAGCACGTTGAGGGCGTGCGCTTTCAACCCTCCAACGCCTGGTTCGTTGGGGCCCAGCTCAGTTGGAATGTCTGGGAATGGGGGAGCGGATACTACGCCATCGATGCTGCACGGGCTCGAGCAGTGCAGGCTGAAGCGGCGGAAACCCAAGCCCGGGAGGGGTTGCGCCTGGAGGCGATGCAGGCTGAGACCGAGGTCGACATCGCTATGGCGCAGCTGCAGGTCGTGCGCGCTGCGGTGACGCAGGCTGAGCAGAATCTCGAGCTCGTACAGCAGCGCTTCGCGCAGCAGGTTGGCACGAGCACGGACGTGCTCGACGCACAGCTGCTGCTGCACGCGACGCAGCTACTTGAAGTCCGCGCCGGATACGGCGTCTTGCGGGCCCAGGTCCGGTGGCGGCGCGCGCGTGGTTTGGATCCCGTCGCCATCGAAGGGGAGTCCCCTTGAATTCCTTGCACCCCGCTGTCTCGACCTACGCCGCCCCCGGTTTCTTGGGGGTGCTGCTCGTCCTGGCTCTGGTGGGAGGGTGCCGCGAGCTTGAACCTTCTTCGGCACCCCGGCGCGCTGCGGATCTCCCCCCTTGCTCGGCCGAGCTTCAGCGCGTGACGCCGGACCAAATCCCTCGCTCCACTACGATTGTCGGAGTCACAGAGCCACTACGGAGAACGACCCCGGCCGCCCGCGTGATGGCGAGGGTCACCGAGGCCACGTTTCGTGAGGGCGAGCGCGTGCTGCCCGGACAAGTCCTGGTGCGGCTCGACACGCGAGATCTGAGCAGACGAAGAGTGCAGGCTGCAGCCGGCCAAGATGCGGCACGAGCCGTCCTCGACCTTGCCCGGATGAACGTGGAGCGCATGCGCGCTCTCCATGCTTCGGGCGCGCTCTCGGGAGCGCAGCTCGAACAAGCGGAAGCGGCGTTCACCCAGGCCACCGCCGGCGCGACGACCGCAGGCGCCGCCATCGGTGAGGTGGACGTCAACCTGTCCTACGCACGCGTCGACGCACCGTTTGCTGGCGTGGTGGTCCGGAGGTTGGTCGAGGTCGGAGACCTCGTCGGGCCCGGCCAGCCTGTTGCCGTCATCGAGGACGACTCGCGGTTGCGGGTCGTAGCGCCCATCGGAGCCGATTTAGCGAGGCGCGTGACCCCTGGGCAGCAGCTGTTCATGGAGATTGCCGAAGCGCGCATCTCCGGCGAGGTGGAGGGGGTCATCCCCTCGGGAGACATTCGTGCTGCCGGGCTACGACTGCAGCTCGTGCTGGAGAATCCGAGCCATACGTACCAAGCGGGCATGTTCACGACCGTAGAGATCCCCCTCGAGGCCAACGGCAGGGAAGTCTATGCAGTCAGGATTCCGCGGTCGGCTCTGATCGAACGCGGACAGCTCACGGGGGTCTTCGTCGTGAACGAGCAATCGGAGGCGAGGCTCCGTTGGGTCGTGATCGACGAAGACGGGGGTGACACGGTGCGCGTCTTGTCCGGCCTCCGGGTCGGTGAGCATGTCGCCATCGCGCCCGATGCCGAGTGCTTGTCCGATGGACGGAGCGTTACGGCGGTGGGGCGATGAGCGACGAGTCCTTGGGCTTCTCGGCCCGCGTCGCGAGCCTGTTCATTCGCTCGAAGCTGACGCCGCTCATCATTCTCGTGTCGTTGGCTCTCGGGACCCTCGCGATCTACACGACGGCCAGGGAGGAGGACCCGTCGGTCACCATCACAGTGGCCGACGTGTTCGTCGCGTTTCCCGGTCGCGGCACGACGGACGTGGACGAGCGAATCGCACGTCCTGTGGCGGCATGGATCCTCGAAATCCCCTCGGTCGAGCATGTCATCAGCTCGGCCGCTGACGACGGAGCCATGTTCGTCGTGCAGTTCCGGGAAGGCGTCGAACGCGATCAGGCGTTGAGCCAGCTCTACGAGCGCCTCAACGCGAACAGAGACTCACTCCCCGCGCGGGTTCCGGCACCGTTGGTGGTGCCACGAGGTATCGAGGACGTTCCGGTGCTCGCGGTCACGCTCTGGCACGAGACAGACGATGCCGTCCTGGTTCGCAGGCTAGCTGCGGAGTTCGCCACCGAGCTCGAGGCGCTTCCCGGGGTATCCCGCGTTCAGCTCACGGGAGGTTCTCGCCGCGAGATCGTCGTCGAGCTCGACGCGAACCGGCTCGCAGAGCGAGGTCTGGGCGCCGACCGCATCGTCCAAGCCGTCCAAGCGGCCAACGTCCGCCTCCCGGCGGGCGAGTTGGCGGGTCCGGGCGGCAGCTTTCGCGTCGAGACTGGCGCGCTGCTGTCGTCGGCCCAAGATGTCGAGGCGCTGGTCGTCGGAGCCACGCCTGCCGGGCCGGTCTACCTACGAGACATCGCGACCGTGCGCGATGGAGTGGCCGAGCCGCGAAGCTACGTGGCACACCTGCAGCGCGGCGACGGCTGGTCGTCGCACGCCGCCGTGACCCTGGCGATTCACAAGATCCGCGGCGTCGACGCTGCGGGCCTGACGGATCGGGCGCGAGGCCTGCTCGACAGGCTCGCCCCCGAGCTCCTGCCGCGTGATGTCCATTTGAGCATCACGCGCGACGCGGGACGAACCGCGACACACCGGGTGGTCACGCTGATCGAGCACATGGCCATCGCGACGCTCGTCGTCGTCCTCCTCATCGCGCTGGCGCTCGGCCGGCGCGAAGCCGTCATCGTGGCGATCGTGATTCCGATAACGCTCGCGATCGTCCCGTTCGTCTACAAGATGACAGGGTTCACGCTGAATCGCATGACGCTGTCGGCGATGATCTTCGCGATCGGGATTCTCGTAGACGACGCGATCGTGGTCATCGAGAACATCCACCGCCACTACCAGGAACGCAGCGCCGAGAAGGACCTGGTCCGCGTCACACTCGAGGCCGTCGGAGAGGTTGGTAACCCGACCATTCTCGCCACGTTTACGGTCATTGCGGCGTTGATGCCCACCGCGTTCGTCTCGGGCATGATGGGGCAGTTCCTGCGCGCGTTGCCGATTGGCGCCTCGGTTGCGATGGTGTACTCGCTGTTCATCGCCCTCGCGGTGACGCCGTACCTCGCCTACCGACTGCTGCGACACCCGAGTCGCGAGAACGGCTCTCAGGATGGGTCTGAGCTGGCCGTGATCCCGCGACGTCGTCTGTATCGTCGCAGCCTCGAGTGGGCAATGGCGCGTCGCTGGCGAGCGATCAGCGTCTGGGCCGCAGCCATCCTCATGCTCCTCGGATCTCTGGGGCTCGTTGTCGCCCGCGTTGCCGTCGTCAAGATGCTCCCGCTTGCCGATGTGGACGAAATGTCAGTGATGATCGACCTGCCGCCCAGCTCAACGCTCGAGGATACCTACGGGCGCGTCACCGACGTCGCGCGGGCGCTAGAGGGAATCCCGGAGATCGTCACGTGTCAGGCCTACGTGGGAACTGCGGGTCCCATCACGTTCCAGGGCGTGGCTCGCCACTACATGCTGAGGCAGCAAGCCTACCAGGCCGAACTACAGATAGAGTTAGCGCCGAGCGGCGAACGCCAGCGGACCAGTCATCAGCTTGCCGCCGAAGTACGCCGGGTGGTGACTGACGCGCTCCAGCACGATCATGCGTGGTTCACCGTGGTCGAGCTTCCTCCGGGACCTCCTGTTCAAGCCGCGTTGGTCGCCGAGGTGTACGGCCCGGACGAACAAGGTCGGATGGCGCTCGCACAACGGGTGAGACAGTTGTTCGAGGCGACGCCTGGCATCGTCGACGTGGACTGGTCGGCGCGCCGCGGCCCTCCGGTGCTGCGCTACGAGGTCGACCAGCAGCACGCCGCCGTGCGGGGCGTCGTTCCGGCGCAAGTGGCCACCACCGTTCGCACGCTGGTCCACGGGGACAGCAGTGGGTGGGCCTACCTGCCGAGAGAGCGAGAACCCGTTGGCGTGAGGCTCCAGGTGGCGCGAGCCCAGCGCGCCAGCGAGATCGATCTCGGCTCGTTGTACTTCAGTTCGATGCTCGGACCGCCGGTCCCTGCTTCGGACATTGGTAGCCTGCACCGACTGGAAGGCACCTATCCGCTCATGCGAAAGGATCTGCAGCCGTTCGTCTCCGTGACAGCTGAGGTCACCGGACCCGGACCGATCTACAGCGCGATCGACCTGAGTCCGCGACTGCGCGACGAGGTGGGACGGGGAGCTCGACCGGTTCGCATCTTGTGGAATTCCGACGCGCCTGAATCGAACGAGCTCGCTGTTCGCTGGGGCGGGGAATGGACCGTGACCTACGAACTGTTCCGCGATTTGGGCGCAGCCTTCGCGGTCGTGTTGCTCCTGATCTACGTGATGCTCGTCGCGTGGTACCAATCGTTCCTCATCCCATGGGTCGTCATGCTTCCGATCCCGATGGCGTTTATTGGTGTGATCCCTGGGCACTTCGTCCTCGGCATGCCGCTTTCCGGAATGGCCGTGATCGGGGTGATCGCCCTCGCCGGACTGATGGTGCGGAACTCGATTCTACTCGTCGACTTCGCCAACCAACGAGTCGCCGCAGGGACGAACGTACGGGAGGCCGTGCTTCTCGCGGGAGAGACGCGGCTTCGGCCGATTGTGCTTACCGCACTGACCGTTGTGCTTGGCGACGGTGTGCTTTTCTTTGACCCACTGCTCAAGGGACTCGGGCTCACGATGGCCGCCGGCGCGCTGTTCTCCACGGCCTTGACTCTCGGAATCGTGCCGCTGGCCTACTATCAGCTCATGTCGATGATCCACCGGGGTCCGTAGGTAGCCCGCACGACCGTCAGAACAGGAAGCCCCTCTCCGCCAGCGCGGCCAGATCAGCCTGCGCGTACGCGGCCATGAAGGCTCCCACCATCTGGCCGAACGGAAGATCAACGTACATCCCGTGGAATCGGATGACCTCGGCGTGGGCGGCTCCAGCGAGCGTAGTCTCCGGAAAGAGCGCGTCGTCTTCACCGTTGAAGTCGACTCGACGGTAGCGCTTTCGTGCGACGACGTCCGGGGACAGACTGGCGTCCGCTAGGAGCCAACTCCCGTTGAGGTGGATGGCGTTGAGACCGTGGTGGAACATCGTGTTGGTACCCATTGCCTCGACGATGTGCGTGGGGAGCGTGGAGTCCTTCAGGTCGCAGAGCACGAGCGCGGACGGTATCCGGGCAGCGCGCAACAGCGCACAAAGCAGGACGGCCTTCTGGACGCAGAACCCCTTTCCGTCCGACAGGACGCGGCTCGCGCGGTACTCATCTTTCGCAAGCTTCGCCCGAAACTCGTACTGTATCTCGTCACGGACGTGCGAGAAGAGGCGGACGGCTTTCTGGATGGGCGGGCCATCCCCCCCCACGCGATGGGACAGCGCTTCCAGGCTAACGCTGTCGCTATCGATGAACTGGGTGGGTTCCAGGCATTGCGTCGGGTCGAGAAGGCGCTCGAGCGGGGGGCGCTGGTTCACGTCGTGCCCTCGTCGAGCTCAGAGAAGATCTGAGACGCCTCTGATGCCAACATACCGAACTTCTTGGGGTCGAGCGTGATGAAGAGCGCCTCGCCCTCTGCGAAGACGGTGTGGCCGTCACCCTGCCTTAGCCGGCCGGCGACTCGTACTTTGCGACCGTCCACGGCGTTCACCCGGGCCTCCACGACGCACCGCGCCCCGAGGGGGAGCATGGTCTTGAATCGAGTGATGAGTTCGGCCGCCACGACCGGATGGCCCTGCATCCATGCGGCGCCGCCCAGCGCTTCGTCAAGCATCGCCGCCATGCTGCCGCCATGCGCGTGCCCCGGCGGGCCCTGCGTGCCTGGGCCGAAGATGACGTTCGCTCGCAAGGTGCGGTCCGGGTCGTGTCGGAAGTATCGAAGTGAGAGCCGACGGCCCGAGCTGTCCCCGCAGACGAAGCTGTCCTTTAGAATCATGTGCGGCAGGCGCACCGGAGACCACCCAGGCTGGGGAGTCTCTAGCCACTTCACATCATCGTCACTCAACATGGTCGCCGCCTTGGTTTCGTGTGGGACGGGGGCGTAGCGCGCCCAACCGCTCATAGGCTTCAACTGTGGGCCCAGGGCGCGAGCGATCGGACAGGGCACCCATGCCGATGAGCGCAGAGAAAGCGTCGGCGATCTCTTCTGGGGTGCGTGGGCCATCAGCCCGGTACCAGAACGCGACCGAGTTTGCGGCACCAAATGCGAACTTGCGCACAAGCGAAAGATCGAGCCCCTCGACCAGTTGCCCGCTCGCCGCCGCGGCGTAGATGAGCCCGTCCCAGATCGACTCGTACCGACGTCGTTCCCTCGCGAGAGCGGCCTGGCTCTCCGGCGACAACCGCTGCCAGTCGAAGAGCAGAACGAACACGGCGTCGTCCCCGTCCAGCAGTGTTCGCAGATGGACCCTCATCGCCAGTCGCAGCCGCTCCACGGGATCGCTCGACACCTCGATCGCTTCGAACACGCGGACGCTGATGTCGGCGACCGCACGCTGCATGAGTGCTACGACGAGCGCTTCTTTGGTCGGGTAGCGGTAGGTGACGCTGCCTGGAAGCACTCCTGCGGCGTCTGCAATGGCCCGTATCGAGGCGCCGGCGACGCCATGTGCTCGGAAGAGCTTGGCCGCCGCCGTCAGCACGTGCGTGTCCGTGTCGCTGACGGTCTTCTTGGTCATTCGTACAAATGCGACGCCTGCAGATTTAGGTTGTATGGATGCGAGTTTCAAGGCCATTTGTACGAGTGTACAAGGCCATATCTCACTTTTCAAGAGGAGTACCTGCGAGCGCGCCATGACGAGCGGGTCGCCAGAGATCTCGCGCTGGCCAAGGCAGACCCCCCACCTACCGTCGACCGATCGACATTCTGAGGCTGGGGCACGCGCGCTGCGATGGGCGCGCGTGCCTGCGATCCGGGTCAAGGGCTGGCGTCGAACACGAAGGGGTAGTTGATGGAGATCGGCTCGCGCGCCTCGTCGGCGGGGAACGTGAGGCTCGCAGCCCGACCCCGTCGGCATCGGATGGCGGCGCAGGCGGCGCCCACACGGGCACCGGCGCAGGGAGCACGAGCACGCTCTGGTCCACTACCGCGCTCGGACGCTGGGCCACGCTCTCGGCGGTGTCGTGGTCGCGCACGTCGATGGCGACCGGCGCGAGGTCGTCGCCGCCAGCGCGGACCGCCAGTGACAGCAGCCATGAGGTGCTGGGTGTCACGAGCGCCTGGTGGCGGAGCTGCGGGGGCACATCGCCCTCTCGAAAACCCGGAGGCGCGGAGGCCCCCACCACCGTGAGCGAGCGGTACCCCAGACGCACCGCGGCCACCAGCAGCTGGCGCAACAGGGGAGCAGGCAGGCGCGCGTCGATCGCCACCGTGAGGGCCGGCTGCATGGCGACCAGCGCCGCGCCGAGCCCAGCAAGGTGGTGAGGGCCAGGGCGGTGAGCAGCGCGAAGTGCGTGCTGCGCGCCTCCAGCAGCGTCTGGCCCAGCAGCGCCGCGCGCGTGGCCGCTTCCGCTTGGGCCGCCGCCGAGAGACCGCGACGCAGCACCGTCGCATCCACCAGAACGACCAGCGCCACGGCGGCGACTCCGAGCAACACCAGCGCTGCGAGTCCGCTACCCGGGACGCGGGCCTCGGTGCCCTCCGCGCGCGGCGTCAGCGCGAGCGCGAGCATGGCGGCCGAGAGCGCGAGCGCACCGCCCAGCATCAGCGCGGCCCCAAGCATGCGGGAAGCCATGACCTCCGAGCCGCCTGCGCCCATCATGACGAGCTGTGAGGCCGGGTCCGCGTGACTCACGGCGTCGACCACCAGCCCGGCCCCCAGCACCCCCAGCACCAGGGCGAGCGCCATGAACACCCACGGGACGAGCGCGAGCGGCGCGGCCAGCGCCGGCCAACGTGAGCCTCCGCGTGACCCCGTGAAGAACAAGGCCGCCACACACGGGGTGACCACGAACGAAGCGCCGACCGCCACGAACGCGAGCGTACCGGCCTCTTCGACCAGCAGCAGCGGTTGCCCAGCGGACGCGACGAAGCTGGCCACCAACGTCACCACGGGCCCGAGCAGAACCAGCATGGGGGCGGCGAGGGATGCCTGGGGCGCGGGAGTGGTGCTCATGTCGGTGGCTGTGGTTCTACACGATCTTCGAAGCGGCCCCTTGTCGCTCATGTACTTCTACCGTTCGATGGTACCCTCACAGCGGACATGCTCGGTGACCCGCGACGGCTCGGGGAAGGTGAACGCTTCGAGGTCGTCTCACGCCTCGGCGTCGGCGGCATGGGCACGGTGTTCGACGTGCTCGACCGCGAGCGCGGCACGCGCGTGGCCCTCAAGACGGTGGGCACCGTGGACGGCGACACGCTGCTGCGCTTCAAGCGGGAGTTCCGCGCTCTGCAGGACCTGAACCACCCCAACATCATCGGCTACGGAGAGCTCTTCGAGCACGACGGCGAGTGGTTCTACACCATGGACCTGATCGACGGAGTGAGCTTCCGCGACTACGTGCGCACCCTGCCGCTCGTGCGCAGCGAGCCGGCGCCCAGCGTGGCCAGCCCGCCCACCGAGAAGCCCACACTCACGGGTGGGCCGCTGCGCTCTTCGGTGCCGCTCGATGATCCGCCGACGTCTGCGCTGCGCAGCCGGCCCAGCACGCTGACCGGCGACGACATGGACACGGTGGCGCCCAGCAGCACGTCGAAGCCCGGCCCGAGCCGGCCCATCGGCTTCGACGAGGCCCGCCTGCGAGCCGCCATCGCCCAGTTGGCCGCCGGGCTCAGCGCCATCCACGCGGCCCAGAAGGTGCACCGCGACATCAAGCCCTCGAACATCCTGGTGACGCGCGAGGGCCGCGTGGTGCTGCTCGACTTCGGCCTGGTCGCCGAGGTGCACGAGGGGCAGCAGGTGACCGACGTCGGCGCCTACGGCACGTATCCCTACATGTCGCCGGAGCAGGCGTCGGGGCTGCCGCTCGATGGGCGCTCGGACATGTACAGCGTGGGCGTGCTGCTCTTCGAGGCGCTGACCGGCGAGCTGCCCTTCGCCGGAAGGGGCGTGGCGGCGGTGATGGCGAAGGTGCACACGGACGCGCCGGACCCCAGCAAGCTGGTGGCGCGGCTGCCGCCGGACCTCGTGGCGCTGTGCAACGAGCTCCTGTCGCGCGACCCGACGCAGCGGCCCACCGCCAACCAGGTGGCGAGCCGCGCGCTCGGCGACCGCGCGGACCCGTCGTCGAGTGCGTCGCATCCCACCAGCGCTGCCACGGCCGCGTTCGTGGGCCGGCAGCCCGAGCTGGCGCAGCTGCACAACGCGCTCGCGCGGTCCGAAGAGGGCGCGCTGGTGAGCCTGCTGGTCAAGGGACAGTCCGGCATCGGCAAGACCGAGCTGCTCGAGCGCTTCGAGCGGGACCTGCGCCACACGCGCCGCGACGTGGTGGTGCTGCGCGGGCGCTGCTTCGCGCGCGAGGCCGTGCCCTACAAGTCCTTCGACGCGATCATGGACGGCCTGAGCGGGCACCTCGCCAAGCTGCCGGTGGACGACCAACGCCGCCTGGTGCCGCGGCACGACGAGCTGCTGGCGCGCGCGTTCCCGGTGCTCAAGCGCGTGGAGCTGTTCACCGACCCGCGGGTGGAGCGCGAGCAGGTGCGCGACCCCCAAGAGCAGCGCGGTCGCGTGTTCACTGCGGTGCGCACGCTGTTCTCGCGCTTCGCGGCGTCCACCCCGCTGGTGGTGGTGCTGGAAGACCTGCAGTGGCTCGACGACGACAGCCGCAGCCTGATCGGCGAGCTGCTGCGCGAGCCCGCCCCGCCGCACCTGCTGTTCTTGGGCACGCTGCGCACCGAGGCCGGCGAGCCCCACGAAGACGAGCCCGCGCTGCTGGGCGGGCTGCCTTACGAGTCCTTCACGCTCTTGCCCCTCTCCGATGATGAGGCGCTAGCGCTGGCGCACTCCCTGCTGGGCGGCGACGACCTGGCCGCGCCGCGTGCGCTGGCCATCGTGCGCGAGTCCCACGGGCACCCGCTGTTCATCGACGAGCTGGCGCGCCACGCGCTGAGCACGGCCACCACCGAGGTCGGGGCCCTCGACCTGGAGCAGGCCATCCGCGCGCGCATCCGCACGCTCGGCGCCGACGTGGCGGTGCTGCTCGAGGCGCTGGCCGTGGCCGCTGGGCCCGTGACCCTGGACATCCTGGCGCGCGCCACCCAGCTCGGCACCGAGCGCGTGGTGCGCGCGGCCACGCAGTGCCGCATCCAGCGCCTGGTGCGCATGAGCGGGGTGCGCCGCTCCGACACGGTGGAGCTGTACCACGGGCGCATCGCTGGAGCGCTGGCCGAGACCCTCTCGGAGGACCAGATGCGCAGCGCGCACGAGCGCCTCGCGCGCGCGCTCGAGGTGGAGCGCGACGCCGACGCGATGAGCCTGGCCACGCACTGGGCGGGCGCGGGCGAGAAGGGCAAGGCCGCGCGCTACGCGGTCAAAGCCGCACAGGAGGCGAACGAGTCGCTGGCCTTCGACCGCGCGGCGTCGCTGTTCCGCCTGTCGCTCACGCTCGAACCGGGCGAGGCCGAAGGTCTCGAGGGCCGGCGCCAGAAGCTGGCCCACGCGCTCGCCAACGCGGGCCGTGGTGAAGAGGCGGGCGAGTGCTTCCTGGCCGCCGTCGAGGGCGCCTCCGAGGCCGTGTCCATCGATCTCCGGCGGCGCGCGGCCGAGCAGTTCCTGCTGAGCGGGCACGTGCGCCGCGGCATCGCGAGCTTCAAGCCCATCCTGCGGGCGCTGGGGCTGCCCTACCCGGAGTCGCTGCTGCGCTCCGTGTGGTCCACCATCGTGGTGCGCACGCTGCTGTTCTTCCGACGCGAGCGGTTCGTTCTGCGCGACGAGTCCATGGTGGCGCCGCACGAGCGCCTGCGCGTGGACACCGCGCACTCCATGGCGGTGGGCCTCGCGGTGACCGACACCATGCGCGGCTTCGACTACTACGGGCGCGCGCTGCTGCTGGCGCTGAAGCTCGGCGAGCCGGGCCGCGTGGCCATCGAGCTGGCCATGGAGGCGAGCTCGCTGGTGGCGATGAGCGGCCGGAAGAAGCGCAAGGCGCACCGCATGCTGGAGCTGGCCCGCGGCCTGGCCGAGCGCTCGGGCAACGCCAACGCACGCGCCGCCGTGCACTACTCCGAGGGCATGTCCGCCTACCTGATGGGCGAGTGGCAGCGCGGGCAGCAGGGCCTCGAGCGCGCCGAGCAGCTCTACCGCAACGAGTGCGCGCAGGCGCCAGCCGAGCTGCGCACGCTGCAGGCCAGCATCGTCCACTGCCTCTGGGAGCAAGGGGACTGGCTCGCGCTGCGGGACCGCACGGGGCGCGTGCTGAAGGAGTCCGAGGAGCGCGGCGACCTCTTCACGGAGGCGACCATCCGCGCCGGCATCAACATGCAGGTGCAGTGCATGCTGGGCCGCGCAGAGGCCGGCTACGCGGGGGCGCGACAGGTGGTGGACCACTGGACGCGAGACAGCTTCGACGTGCAGCGCTTCATGTTCTGGGTGCACGGCGCCTTCACGCGCTCGTACATGGGCGAAGCCACCGCCGCCCTCGAGGAATTCCGTGCGTCGTTGCCGCGCGCGCGGCGCTCGCTGCTGTTCAGCGTGCAGCTCATGCGCGCGGGTGCGTGGCAGATGCACGCGCTGCTCGCGCTGCGCGCGGCCACCGAGGTGTCGGGCCCCGCCCAGGCCGCGTTGTTGAATGCAGCGCGCCGCGAAGCGAAGAAGCTGCTGCGCGAGGACGCCGCGTGGGCCAACGCGGGAGGCGCCCTGGTGCGCGGCTGCGCGAGCGCCATCGTGGGGGACACCAGCGACGCGAGCTGGTGGCTGGACGACGCCGTGCGACGCTTCGACGCCGAGGGCATGAGCGGACGCGCCGCCGCCGCGCGCTGGGCGCGGGCCACGCTGCGCGGTGGTGACGACGGAGCGCGCGAGCTCGAAGCGGCGAAGGCCCACTTCGTGGCCCACGGCGTGGTCGACCCCGAGCGCTTCGCCACCACCCTCGCACCCAGCATCGCGCTCCGGCCGCCAGGGCGTTGACAGGCTTTTCCCTCTATCGGCGAACTGCCGTCCTCTGTTACACCCGCTGACGGTGATGGAACGCGGCTCAATGGTCTGGGTGGACTTGCTTTGCCTCTCGCTGTGCGCGGGGAGCTTTGGCTGTGGGGGCTCGGAGGCGACGCCACCGCGACCCGACATGGGGCCGCCCCCGCGCGTGGGGGTCTGCACACCCGAGGCCGGGCCCGTCACGCTCACCGGCCAGTGGGCGGCGCAGGCGGACCTGCAGGTGGAGCTCATGGGTCTGCCGCGCGCGCTCGTGGCGCTGTGCCCGGACCCGCAGATTCGCCCCTCGCGTCTGACCATGCGCGCCGTGGTGACCGAGGACATGAACGGCGACGCCGAGGTGAGCCTCGAGGTCTGTAGCCTCGAGCTGCCCACCATCACGGGCAGCGCCTTCCGCTGCCCCACGGATCCCACGGCCACGCTCGACATCGCCATCCTGACCAGCGAGGCGTTCGGCGCGCTGCTGCCCACGCTGGACGTCAACTTCGCCACGGGCCTGCCCGCGACCACCACGGGTGGCACGCCGTTCCAGCCCACCCCCTTCACGCTGACCATGGGCGCCAACCTGGCGGAAAACGAGCCGCTGCCGCGCTGGGACCTCACGCGCCCCACGTGCGCCACCGCCGGGGACACGGTCACGTGCGTGGACAACCACGAGGCGCTGTTCGATGAAGACGGTGATGGCAACCTGGGCGTCACCCTGCTGGCCGACAGCGGCGAGGGCGGCCTGGTCTCGGGAGAGGCCTATGTCGCCGTGCGCATCGCGCCCTCGTTCGACGGAGTCATCCAGAACAGCAACTGTGTGGATGGCACGGTCTCGCTCAACCTCGACTTCTCCATCGTGGACAGCGACGTGCGCGTGGTGGGCCTCGCGCTCGCCACGGGTGCCGTCACCCAGAACATCCCGCCGCTCGACTTCCTGCCCACCAGCTCGTTCAAGCTGCTGCGCGCGGACCAGAGCGGCCTCGACTTCGACGACGACAACGACGGGACGGTCACGTGCGCCGAGATCCTGAACAACGAGGGGCAGTTCCAGCGATGAGCAGACAGGGGTGGATGGGCCTGCTGGCGCTCGCGCTGCTGGCCTCTTCGGCGAGCGTGGCGCGCGCCAACGCGGGCGACGTGGTGGGCTTCGGCTCCGAGTCGATCGCGCGCGGCGGCGCCATGACGGCGGCAACCGACGGCGCGGAGGCGCTGCACTACAACCCAGCAGGGCTCATCGCAGCCGAGCGCGCGGAGCTCTCCGTGGGGTACATGCGCTTCCTCTCCACGCTGAGCTGGACGGGGGTCACGGCCGGCGTGTCCGAGTCGCACGACGCGGACATCTCGCAGCCGGACTCGGTCACCATCGGCCTGGTCGTGCCCCTGGGGCGCATCGCAGTCGGTGCCTACATCAGCACGCTGACCAACAAGCTGCTGGCGCTGCGCATCGACACCACCACCGCGCCCACCTTCGGGTACTACGCCAACCGCACGCAGCGCATCGTGGTGCTGCTGGGCGCGGCCATCGACCTTGGGCACGGCTTGTCCATCGGCGGCGGGCTCAACATCTTCGGCGGCGTGGACGGCCTGGTGCTGGCCTCGGAAGGGCCCACGCGCGACGTGGAGCCCGGCATCTTCATCGGCGACGACACCGCGCTCTCGGGGCAGCTGGGCCTGCGCCTCGAGGTGAACGACGACCTGCGGCTGGGGCTGGCCTACCGGCACCGCTTCCGCGTGCCGGTGAAGATCCAGTCGGACAGCACCGTGGGCAACGTGCCGCTCAACATCACGTTCGTGGTGGACGGCCTGCAGACGCCCTACGAGCTGGCGGCTGGCGGCGCGCTGAACGTGGGCGCGGTCGAGCTGAGCCTGGACGCCACCTGGTCACGCTGGCGCAACCTGCGCGCTCCGTGGGTGGACGTGGACACCATCGTGACGGGCCTGCCCATCGAGAGTCCGCCCGTGCCGCGCGCGTTCCGAGACACCGTCAGCCTGCGCGCCGGCGCCCAGCTCCAGCAGAACCTGGCCGAGCAGTGGACCATCTTCTACCGCGCTGGTGCGCGCTTCGAGACCAGCATGGGCACCTCCCAGACGGGCCAGACGTCCATGCTGGACGGCAACAAGCTCGGTGTGGCCGCCGGTCTCGGCCTGCGCTTCGGCAACTTCTACGGGCTGCCGGTGACGGCCGACGTGCACTTCTCCATGGACCACATGTTCAGCCGCACGCACATCAAGGACATGGACTCCGGCTCGGGCTACGACCAAGTCTCGGGCGGCGGGCAGGTCATGACCTTCGGCCTCACCCTCACCCTGGGGCTGACGCAATGAGCCGCGCACACCTCACCTCCGCGCACGCCGCGCTGCTGCTCGCGGGCCTACTGGTCGCCGGGCTGGCTGGCCGCGCACACGCCACCCCCACGGAGCAGATCGGCTTCGGCACCCGCGGCCCCGGCATGGGCAACGCCATGGTCGCGGGCCAGGACGCGCTCGGCGCGCCCATCTACAACCCGGCCGCCGGTGTCCACGGCACGGGCGAGTACGAGTTCGGCCTGGGCTACACGTACTCCCACCTGTCCATCGAGGTGAACGATCGGGACCCCAACACGCTGCCCGTGCGTGGCTTCTGGTTCGCAGGCGCCGTGCCCTTCGACATCGGCAGCGCGCACCTGTCCTTCGGCCTCGGCGCCTACGTGCCCGACCAGTTCCTGCTGCGCGCGCACGCCGTGCCCGGCACCGAGCAGCGTCTGGTCATGTGGGACAACGGGCCGCACCGCCTCGTGGTCAACGCCACGCTCGCGTGGCGCATCGCCGACTGGCTCTCCATGGGCGTCGGCGTCTCCATCCTCGGCTCGGTGCGCGGCAACCAGGTGGACTTCACGCTGGACGCCGACCCGGCCGGCACGCGCGCCGAGAGCACGCTCTCCATCGACTTCCCCATCTTGGCGGCCCCCATCGTGGGCGTCATCGTCACGCCCATCCCCGCGTTGCGCCTCGGCGCGCGCTTCTCGGACGAGCTGGGCCTCGACGTGGTGCTCAACGTGCAGGCCAACGTGCGCGTGCCCGGCACGCCGGTGGACGGCGTGGTGGACTTCCAATTCAGCGGACCCAGCGGCTTCACCCCGCGCGAGCTGGTGCTGGGCGGCAGCGGCGACCTGGGCCGGTTCACGTTCAGCGCGGAGCTAGCGTGGCAGCAGTGGTCGCGCGTCAACCAGCTGACCGCGCAGGTCCAGGTGGACGTAGACCTCGGCGCACCCGTGCCCACGTCGTCGTTCGTGGAGCCGCACCCCAACCTGCGCAACACGTGGACCCCGCGCTTGGGCGTGGAGTACCGCCTGCCGCTGGCCAGCGAGCGCGAGCTCCAGCTACGCGTGGGCTACTGGTTCTCCCAGACTCCGGTGCCCATCCAGACGGGCATCACCAACTACGCAGACGCCAACCGCCACGTGGGCACCTTGGGCGGCACGTACTCGTTCGACATCGCCGAGACGCGGGTGTCGCTCGAGGGCGCCTTCCAGCTCCAGTACATGCAGAACCGCGAGAGCCTCAAGGACGACCCAACCACGTCGGGCGGAGACCTCACCGTGGGGGGACCCATCTACGTCTTTTCGCTTGGCGCGAGGGTGTCGCTATGAGCACGCATCAGACCTCATGGAGCGCCGTGGCGTTCGCCAGCGCCGCCCTCTTGCTCACCAGCGCGTGTGGCCTCGCGCCGCAGCCGGAGAGCGATGGCGTGCGGGTGCGCGACGGCATCGCCCCCTACAGCGACCAAGGCGGCCTTCAGTTCTGCGTGGGTGGCCAGCGCCTGCTCCCCAACGTGGAGCGCGAGGGCGTGTGCCGCGCCGACGCGCAGGTGCCCGCCGACTGCGAGGCCGACAGCGACTGCCCCAGCCCCGAGTCGTGTGTCTGTGGCCAGTGCATGGTGCAGCTCTGTCAGGCCACCTCCGAGTGCCGTGACGGGTTGATCTGCGCCGGGCGGCCCAAGCGCTGCATCCCGCGCTGCAACGCCGACGAGGAGTGCGGCCCCTATGGGCTGTGCAATGGCGGCGCCTGCGAGACGGCGTGCTGGGCACAAACCGACTGCCCCACGGGGGAGCTGTGCCTGGTGGGCCGCTGCGCCGCGGTGGGCTGCGGCCCCGATGGCCCCAACTGCTTCGCGGGCGAGACCTGCGCCGTGCAGGCGCTCGAAGGCAGCGTGACCGGCGTGTCCGCCATCGCCGCCGAAGACGTGAGCGACACCACGGAGGGGACCCGCATCGTGGTCTTCGCCGAGCTGTCCACGCCCGCCACGCCGTCCGCCATCGTGCGCTTCGAGAGCGAAGAGGGGCGCCGCTTCGTGGCCGTGGCCGGGCAGTCCATCCTCCCGCCGCTCGGCGCTACCCGCATCGCCAACCCTTCCGTGGTGCGCACGCCCGCCGGGCTCTACGTGTTCGCCGAGCTCGACAACGGCGCCTCCATCGTGCGCGCGCTCGACCCGAGCGGCACGGGGCAGACGCCGGGCACGTTCGAGGTCATCGCGACACCCGCAGGCTGGGCCAGCGAGGTGCGAGCCCCGAGCGCCGCCTTCGTGAACGACCGCGTCATCGTGGCCATCGCGGGAGCGAGCGGCGAGGGCATCGTCATCGGCTACCTGGACGGCGCCACCTTCGCGCTGGGCGCTGCGCCCACCCTGACGCTCGCTTCGTTCGAGGCCGAAGGGCGCTTCGTGGGTGTGAGCACCCTGGGCGGCCCGGACCTGCGCATCGAGGAGAGCGCCGCGGGGCGCACGTTCCTGCGCCTGTTCGCCGACGCGCGCGCCACAACGTTGCCAGTGGGCATCGTGGGCGGGCCGCTCGACCTGCCCACCTCGAGCGTGGTCTACGCCACGGCGCTGGTCGAAGACGGCAGCGACGCACTCCGCTTCCACATCGCTCAGGACAACCCCACGTTCGGCCGCGTGCAGAACTTCGCGCCCCTCGAGGAGTACGACCCGAGCGTGGTGCGCCTGGGCAACGCCTACCTGCTGTACTTCGCAGACGAGACCGGGCCGCGCGTGGCGCGCAACCCCGTTCGGGACTGACCGCGCCTACTCGTCCAGCCGCAGGCTGCCGCCGCCGAGCTGGAACGAGCCGGGGCCGCTGGGCAGCCCGGGCGGTGCGCTGGGGCGCTCGTCGTCGCCCAGCAGGGACGGGCCAGTGGCTCCACCCGGTGCGGCGCCGGCGGGGCGCCCATGCCAGGCGCACCACCAAGCTGGAGGCCGCCGCCCAGCTCGAAGTCGTCATCCTCGTCCCACTCTTCGTCGAGTTCTTCGTCGGTGAGCTCCTCGTCGTCGAGGTCATCGGGCTCTTCGAGAGCGGTGGGCCCGAGCATCTGCAGGATGAGCGCGCTCACCCGCTCGCGCATGGACTCCGGCGTCAGCTCCACGGCGCGGCGAGCCGCCACGCGCATGCTGTCGAAGTCGCCCGCCTGGCGGAACACCTGGGCGATCTGGATGTGCGCCTGAGGGTCGAGGCCGGCCTGCGACATGGCGGTCCGCGCATGGCCAATCGCCTCGGGGATGTTGCCGCTCTCGAGTTCCAGCATGGCGAACCAGACCGTGAGCTTCTGCAACCCCGGCTCGAGCCGCCGCGCGGTCTCCAGCTCGTCGCGCGCGCGCTCGTCCTCGCCACCCTGCAAGTAGATGAGCCCGTTGAAGGCGTGCGCCAGCGCGTAGTCCGGAAACTCCTCGAGGGCCGTGGCGATCTCGCGGCTAGCGCCATCGAAGTCGTTGGTGGCGATGAGCACGCCCGCCCGGGCCAGGCGTCGCGGCGCGTCGGCGCGGATTTCGGCGGCCGAGCTCAGCTCCGAGATGGCCTCCTGGTGCGAGCCGCTGCTCAGGAGCACGGCCGCACGCACCCCGCGCGCATAGGGAGCGCGAGCGTCGAGGCGCAGCGCGTGCTCGGCCCGCTGCATGGCGCGGGGCCCGTCGTGCTGGTGCACGTTCCGGTACAGCGCGTCCAGGCTCATCATGGCCGCTACGGCCTGCGTGTCGTCCAGCACGCGCACGAAGCCCTCGGTGGGCGCGCTGGTGCGCCCGCCATACGGGTCCAGATACGTGGGCTCGCCCTGCCCCGCGTCGCCCTCGTACACGGCCACCACGAAGTAGCCAATCTGCCCCGAGGGGTCTGGCGGCCGGCGGTCGCCGTCGAACTTCCAGACCTCGGCCAGCATGGCCGGGACGCCCTCGGCGCGTAGCGCCGCCACGGCCAGCGCCGCCACTTCGAGCGGGTACAGGTGGTGGTCGCTCTCCGTCAGCGCCTCGGCCACGCTCGCGGCCAGCTTGGGCGCGGTGTCGCGCGGCACGTCCATGGGCCAGGCCACGAAGGCCCCGGCGCTGGCGCGCTCACGCAACAGCGCCACCACACCGCGCGCCTGCTCGAGGGCGCCGGACTTGCCGTCCACGCCGCGCTCGCCCAGGTCCGACACCGCGTCGTTTGCTTCGAACAGCCCCACGAAGGGCTCGGGCGTGACGTCGCGCTCCACCAAGTGCGCGCGCAGCTCCGAGGTGGAGAGCGGACGCATCGGCACGTCGCCCGCCACCGACGGTGTGCCGGAGCTGCGGTTCATCAGCAGGTAGCCGCCGCCCAGCAGCGCCACGGCCAGCAGCGCGGCCGCCGGGGCCCACAGGTTTCGTTCGCCCGCCGCAGCCGCCGCCGCGGGCTCTTGGCGCGCCTCGAGGCCGCCCTTCCGCATGCAGGACGGGCAGCGCTTGGGAGGCTCGGTGCCTTCGTGTTCGAATCGGTGATCGCAGTGGACGCAGAGGTAACGCATGACGAGCGGCCAGCATGGCGCGGATCCCGGGGGATGCCAACGCGCGCTGGGAGCCCGTTCGGCCTCGCCCGTGAGGCCACGGAGCGCGCTCGACCAGGCGCGCCGAGCGGGCATACTGCGCGCATGAGTGAACGCGCGCTGCCGCCTGCCCCGGCCCTCCCGTCGCGCTGGCCGACCGGCGCGCGGAGTGTGCTGCTGGGCGGCCTGCTGCTGGTGCTGCTGGGCTGCGACCAAGGCCCACCCGAGCCCCCGAGTGAGCCGCCCGCGCCACCCGCGACACCGCCCAGCGAGCCACCGCCCGGCAGCGCGCCCGCGCACGACCCCATGCCCTACGGCGACCTCGACACCCAGTTCCCGGAGAGCATCGGTTCGTATCGCGCGGCTGGCCCGGTCACCCAGAACCACGCGCTGGTGAACGACATCCACATCCCCAGCGCGCGGCGCCAGTACGTGGACGGCGAGCGTGAGTTGCTGATCGAGGTGTTCGACGCGCGCACGGCCCCGGTGCTGGCTGGTGGCTTCCAGGCCGCGCGTCAGTTGCCGTCCGACACGCTGGACGAGCTGGTGCGCTCGGAGCAGGTGGCGGGCTACGACGCGCTGCTGATCTGGACCCGCGCCGAGGCCGAGAGCGCGGTGCAGGTGCTGCTGCCGGGGATGGTGCTGGCACAGCTCAAGGTGTGGCCCGCCGACGACCGCGACCAAGCCATCCAGCTCCTGGCGGCGGTAGACCTCGAAGGCCTGGGACGGCGCTTCCCCCGATGAGCGCCGCCGAGCTCGACTGCCTGACCTGCGGGGCCTGCTGCCGCAGCGGCCACGACGGCCGCATCCTGATCCCCCCCGAGGACCTGGTCCGCTGGCGCGCGACCGGGCGCAGCGACGTCGCGGCCGCCATCCAGCCGGGCCACTTCGGCTTGGACGCCTTCGCCACGCGCGACGACGGCTCGTGCGTGCACCTCGGCACCCCCGCGAGCGAGAACGCCTGCCAGATCTACGCCGAGCGCGGCACCACCTGCCGCGAGTTCGAGCGGGGCAGCGCACAGTGCATGGAATTTCGGCGCGACTTCGGAGTAATCTAACCCACCCATTGACCGGGGCCCGGGCACGGTCCCTCGACAACCAGGAACAAGACATGAAGCCAACACGCACCGCCTCCGCCACGCTCGGGCTCGGGCTGCTCGCCATCACCGCCCTCGGGCTCTCGGGCTGCGGCCTCTTCGGACCTCCCGCGGTCATCAACGAGACGCACCAGGGTGCCCTCGCCGCCGGCGACACCGTCAACACCACGGACCAGTCGCTGCAGGACGACTACAACATCCGCGTCGAGCAGGGCTGGGTCATCACGGCCACCTTGAGCGCGCCCACGTTCGATCCGTACGTCTGGATCCTCTCGCCGAACCAGGCCAGCGCGCAGCAGCTCGCGTCGCAGCCGGGCACCCACGTGGTGACGCTCACCCACACGGCCGAGACCTCGGGCACGTTCATCGTGCGCGCCAACAGCAACACGGCCGGCCAGACGGGCGCCTACACGCTGCAGATCAACGCGGGCCCCCCCGGCACCGCCGTGCCGGCCGCTGCGCCTGCCGTCCCGACCGGCGCCCCCGTGCCGCCGCCCGTGCCGCCGCCCACGGCGCCGCCCGCGCCCTGAGCAGAGCCGTCAGATCAGGATCCCGGCCACGCTCGCCGTCATGCAGGCGGCGAGCGCGCCACCCCACATCGCCCGCAAGCCCAGGCGCGCCACGTCCGCGCGCCGCCCCGGTGCGATGGCGCCGATGCCGCCCACCTGGATGGCGATGGAGCTGAAGTTGGCAAACCCGCAGAGCGCGTAGGTGACCAGCACCACCGAGCGCTGCGAGAGCGACTCCGGCGCCGCGTCCAGCATCTCGGCCAGGTGCATGTACGACACGAACTCGTTCAGCACGATCTTCTCGCCCAGCAGCCCTGCCACGGCGCCGCACTCGCTCGGGTCCACGCCCATGAGGAAGGCGATGGGCCAGAACAGCACACCCAGGATCTGCTCCATGGTGATGGGCGTGACCGTGGCCCCCGCGAGGTGGTTGTAGGCGTCTACCGGTAGGGCCAGCAGCGCGTTGGCCAGCGCCACCAGGGCCACGAAGGCCAGCAGCATGGCGGCCACGTTCAGCGCCAACATGAGCCCCTCGGAGGCTCCGCGCGCCGCCGCCTCGATCAGGTTGGCGTCCACCCGTTCGAGCGACAGCTTGGCCCCACCCGCCGTCTCGGACTCTTGCGTCTCCGGCTGCATGACCTTGGCGATGACCAGCGCGGCCGGCGCGCTCATGACGCTGGCGGCGATGAGGTGCCCCGCGATGTCGGGAAAGAACGGCTGGAGCATGCCCACGTAGGCCGCGAGCACGCCGCCCGCCACGGTGGCGAAGCCGCCCACCATGACCGCCATCAGCTCGGAGCTGGTCATCTTCTCGAGGTAGGGGCGGATCACCAGCGGCGCCTCGGTCTGCCCGACGAAGATGTTGGCGGCCGCCGAGAGCGTCTCGGAGCCGCTGGTGCGCATGGTGCGCTGCATGACCCAGGCGATGCCCGACACCACGCGCTGCATGACGCCCGCGTGGTAGAGCACCGCCATGAGCGCCGAGAAGAAGATGATGGTGGGCAGCACCTTGATGGCCAGCGGCGCGCGCGCGAGGAACGTGCCCGCCTCGCCTTGCGCAGCGCCCACCCACAGGTCCGACGCATAGGCGCCGAACAGGAAGCTGGTGCCACGGTCGGTGTACCCCAAGAGGGCCACCACGCCGTCGTTGATGAACGAGAACAGCGCGAGGCCCGTGCGTGTCTTGAGCGCAAACGCTCCGAAGAGGATCTGCAGCGCCAGCCCCCACGCCACGATGCGGTACGGGATGCGACGGCGGTCGCTGGACATGAGCCAGGCCAGGCCGATGAACGCGAGGAGACCGAAGGCGCTGGTGGCGCGCTCGGTCCAGGTGGAGCTGGACTGCCGATTGCCGCGCAGGGACACCGCCGCTGGGCCTGCCGCGGACGGTACGGCCACGTCGGCCGAGGGCGCAGGCGGTGCAGCGGGCGCAGGCTCGCGTTCCGGCACGTCCGCAGGAGCGTCCACTGGGGCAGGCGCTGCCTCGGGCTCTGGCTCCTCCGCAGGGGCCGTCAAGGTGGGCGCAGGCTCGGGCGCGGCCAGCGGAGCCTCGGGAGACTGGGCGCCAGCCGGGCGCGTGACGCACACCAACAGCGTGAACAGCGCGAGACGACTCAGCGAGCGGGCTCTGGGCATGAGGAGACGAGGGGTATCACAGCGCCCTCCCCGCGCGGCGCGGAAAGCGTGGCGGCCCGCCTCCACCACGGCAGCCGCGGCAGCTCAGATGCGCAGGCCCACGCCCACGTACGGCCCGATGCTGAACGCGCGGTCCACGAACGCCTTGCCCGGCATGTACACGTCCACGTCCACACCCGCGTGGATCATCCAGTCGTTCGTGGCACCGAGGTGGAACTCCATGCCCAGCTGCGACACCAGCGTGGGGGCGAAGCGCAGCTGGTCGTCTCCCTCCGCGCCCCACCAGCTCAGACGCAGGCCGGCCATCACGTACGGCACCAGCGTCTCGTTCACCTCGAAGCGCAGGCGCCCCCCAAAGCCGATGAACGGCCCATAGACGTTGCTGCGGCCGCGCCCCACGGGGTTGCGCGCCCCGAACTGCTGGAAGCCCACGTGCCCCTCCACCACCAGGATGTCGATCTGGTAGCCAGCCCGCGCGGTGAACTTCACGCCCAGCGACGGGTCGTACGCGCCCTCGCTGTCCACCACCACGGGCATGCCCACACTCACGTTCACGTGGCGCCGCCCCACCACGTCGTCGGCCACCTCTTGCGCGTGCACCTGGGCCGGGAGCAGCGCCAGGAGCAGCACGAGCCCCGAGAGCGTGCCGAGCGCACCCCGTGAGAAGAACCGGTTCGCAGCGTCCATGGTGAACCTCCTGAGGGCCAGCGGCCCGCCCCGTCAATCGCGGAAGTTCTTGTACTGCAGCGGAATCTTGAGGTCCTGCCCCTTGAGGAACGCGATGGCCTCCTGCAGGTCGTCGCGCTTCTTGCCGCTCACGCGCACCACGTCACCCTGGATGGCGGCCTGCACCTTCAGCTTGCTGTCCTTGAGCGCCTTCACCACCTTCTTGGCGCCATCTTGGTCGATGCCGTTCTTCAGGTTGAGCACTTGCTGGCTCATGGACCCGCCCACCGCCTTGGTGGGCTGCGCGTCCAGCGACAGCAGCGACACGCCGCGCTTCACCAGCTTGCCGTGGAGCACCTCCAGCACCGCCTCCACGCGGTTCTGGCTGTTGGCGCGCAGCACGATGGTCTCGTCCTTCAGCTCGAGCGACGCGTCGGTGCCCTTGAAGTCGAAGCGCTGGGCCACTTCCTTCTGCGCCTGGTCGAGGGCGTTCTTCAGTTCCTGCATGTCCAGCTCGGACACCACGTCGAATGTCGGCACGTCACAGCTCCTTTTCCGGGACCGTATAGGGCGGTGGAGTCGTCCGCAAGCGCCCGCCGAGAGTCGACGACCAACGCCACGTACGTAACGTAGACGTACGTAGACGTAGACGTAGACGTGGTCGTACTCGTGCTCGTAGACGTGCTCGTGCTCGTGCTCGTGCTCGCCAACATCGACGTCGACCGAAAGCAACTCCCGCCGCCCTGAGCCGACACCCCTCCCTGTTCACCTTTCAAGACCTGGATGTGTACCGCTGCTCCATCGAGTTCGCCTGCTGGGGCGTAGGGACGGACGAGCAACATCGCCAGGCGGTCGAGCGGCTGGGGCGGATGGTGTCGATGGTGTCGAAGCGGTCCTGGTATCCGGTGGGGGGTTGTAGGGACACGAGTACGAGCACGAGCACGAGCACGTCTACGAGCACGAGTACGACTACGACCACGTCTACGTCCACGGCTGTCGACTCGTGATCAGTCGTTGGACGTCCACGTCCACGCCTCAGCCCTGTTTTCACGAACGAATGCAACACGTTCCACTCGCCCCCAGCCGCCCGCCGCGAATTGACAGCTCAACAGACCAAGACTAGCGTTGGCCCATGACGCGCTGCGGCAGCCCTGGTCGCCGCACGTCACACCGGCCGCGACCCCACCCGCCTTCTGGGCGGAGGGCGCGTACCCACCTCCCCCGCAGCACCAGAAGCGAGCAGACCATGAGCGCGAAGGCCCACCAACTGGTCACCAAGGCCGGCCACGTCATCGAGCGTGAGGAGCCCTGGATCTTCCGCACGTACGCCGGGCACAGCAGCCCGCGCGCGTCCAACGAGCTGTATCGCCAGAACCTCGAGACGGGCCAGACCGGCCTGTCCATCGCGTTCGATCTGCCCACGCAGTGCGGCTACAGCTCGGACCACAGCCTGGCGCGCCCCGAAGTGGGCAAGGTGGGCGTGCCCATCAACTCGCTCGACGACTTCCACGTGCTCTTCGATCAGATCCCGCTCGATCGCATGAACACGTCCATGACCATCAACGGCACCAGCATGTGGATGTTGGCGCTGTACGTGGCCCTGGCGCGCGAGCGCGGCACGGACGAGAAGCTGCTGCGCGGCACCACGCAGAACGACATCGTCAAGGAGTACCTGGCGCGCGGGACCTACATCTTTCCGCCCGACGCCAGCCTGCGCATCATCGCCGAGATGTACGAGTGGTGCCTCGAGCGGGTGCCCAACTGGAACGCCAGCAACATCTGCTCGTATCACTTGCAGGAAGCGGGCGCGACGCCAGCGCAGGAGCTGTCCTTCGCGCTGGTGAACGCCATCGGCACGCTCGACACGCTGAAGCAGCGCGGGCACTTCACGCCCGAGCAGTTCGAGCAGTCGGTGGGGCGCATCAGCTTCTTCGTGAACAGCGGCATCCGCTTCATCGAAGAGATGTGCAAGATGCGCGCGTTCTCGGAGATGTGGGAGGAGATCACCACCGAGCGCTACCAGGTGAAGGACAAGCGCATGACGCGCTTCCGCTACGGCGTGCAGGTGAACTCGCTGGGCCTCACCGAGAACCAGCCCGAGAACAACGCGTGGCGCATCCTGATCGAGACGCTAGGCGTGACGCTCAGCCGCAACGCGCGCTGCCGTGCGCTCCAGCTGCCGGCCTGGAACGAGGCGCTCTCGCTGCCGCGCCCGTGGGACCAGCAGTGGTCGCTGCGCCTCCAGCAGATCCTCGCGTTCGAGACCGACCTGCTCGAGTACCCGGACTTGTTCGACGGCAGCCCCGTGATCGCCAGCAAGGTGGCCGCGCTCAAGGAGCAGGCCTACGCCGAGATCCAGAAGATCCTCGACATGGGCGGCGTGAAGGCGGCCATCGACAGCGGCTACATGAAGTCGGAGCTAGTGCGCAGCATGAGCGAGCGCATGGGCCGCATCAACACCGGTGACCTCACCGTGGTGGGCGTGAACAAGTGGAAGGAGGGCATCCCCTCGCCGCTGCTGGGCGGCGAAGACGGCGGTGTCTTCAAGATCGACCTGAGCGAGGCCGACGAGACGCGCGCGTCGCTAGCCGAGACCAAGCGCAAGCGTGACGGTGCCCGTGTGGCGGCGGCGCTGGCGGCGCTCCAAGCGGCGGCCAAGAGCGGCGAGTCCATGATGGAGCCGTCCATCGAGTGTGCGCTCGCGCGTGTGACCACGGGTGAGTGGGCCGACGCCCTGCGCGAGGTGTTCGGCGAGTACCGCCCGGCCACCGGCATCGAAGGCCAGCGGCTCACGCTGGAAGGCACGCGCGTGGACGCGCTGCGCCGGCGCGTCACGGATCTCGTGGAGGTGCTCGGGCACCGGCCCCGCATGGTGGTGGGCAAGCCCGGCCTCGACGGCCACAGCAACGGCGCCGAAGTCATCGCCGTGTCGGCGCGCCACGTGGGCTTCGACGTCATCTACTCGGGCATCCGCCTCACGCCGGAGCAGATCGTGGAGAGCGCCGTGGAGGAGAACGCCGACGTGATCGGCGCGTCGGTGTTGAGCGGCAGCCACCTCGAGCTGGCCGACCAGCTCATGGACGGGCTGCGCCAAGCGGGCGCGGCCGACGACGTGGTGGTGGTCTTCGGTGGCATCATCCCGCGCGACGACTTCGCGGCGCTCAAGGCGAAGGGCATCGCGCGCGTGTTCACGCCGGCCGACTACGAGCTCATCGACATCATGGAGCAGATCGTCACGCTGCTGGAAGCCCGCCACCAGCGCAGCGCGGCCGAGTGAGCGCCGCGCTGTGCAGGCCACGCTGAGCGACACGCACCGTGAGTGGATCGAGGCTGCCCTCGATGCGCACAAGTTCTCCATCGCGCGGCTGATCTCGCTGTTCGAGGACCAGCGCCCCGAGGCCGTGCCCCAGCGCGCCGCCGTGCTGGCCGCCTTGGACACGAACCCGCGTGCGCGCCGCGCCACGTTCCTGGGCATCACCGGCACACCCGGCGCCGGCAAGAGCACGCTCACGGGCCAGCTCGCCCGCCGCATGCACGCGCAGCGCAGCGACCTGCGCTTTGCCGTGCTGGCCGTGGACCCCAGCAGCCGCTTCTCGGGTGGGGCCCTGTTGGGAGACCGCACGCGCGTGCGCTTCGCCACCGGGGACGCGCGCCTCTTCTTCCGCAGCCAGGCCAGCGACACCGAGCTGGGCGGCCTCTCCCCGCGCAGCTTCCAGGTGTGCCGCCTGCTGTACCGCCTCTTCGACTGCGTGATCATCGAGACCGTGGGCATCGGCCAGAGCGAGGTGGACATCCGCTTCCTGGCCGACCGCGTGTACCTGGTGGTCCAGCCCATGGGCGGCGACGAGATCCAGTTCCTGAAGGCCGGCATCATGGAGGTGCCCGACGAGATCGTGCTCAACAAGTGCGACGCCGTGGACGCCGCCCGCCGCAGCTACCAAGCGCTGAAGAGCAGCATGGCGCTGGCGCGGCCGTTCGATGGCGACGCCATCCCGATCCACCGCGTGAGCGCCACCGAGGGCATGGGCTTGGACCGGCTGGCAGGGCGGCTGCTGGAGGCGACCGACGCGTACCGCGTGGGGTCCCTGCGCGTGAAGGAAGAGCACTACTTCGCCAAGTGGGTGAAGGAGGAGTTCGGGCGCCGCGGGATGCTGTACCTCCGGCAGCAGCACGAGGGGGCGCGCGAGTACCTGGACGCGTGCGGGTCGTTCGACGCGGCCGAGGCGGCGTTCGCGGCGGAGTACTCGGCTCGCTAGGTGGGCAGACGTTGGCTGCGCTGAACTCCGGGCCGTTGCGTGGCGGGGAGACAACTGTTAATGGCTACCCCGAGCGGGAGAGCATCCGCGACGGGACTCAACGAAGGCGACGGCGATGCGTTCATGGATAGGTGTCTGGTTCTCTCTCCTCGGGGTGCTCTCGGGCTGCGGTGATGCACCCAGCACCATGGATGCCGGCGCCGGCGACAGCAGCGTGATGCTGGACGGCGGCGGGAACGACACCAGCATGAATGAGGACGCCGGGTGCCTCGGGGCCGACGCCGATGGCGACGGAGTCCCCGATGCCTGTGACGTCTGTGCCCTGGGGGCAGACCAGCTGGACGCGGACATCGATGGCGTGCCCGATGCGTGCGACCAATGCCCTGGGTTCTCCGACCAGCTCGATGGCGACTCCGATGGCGTCCCGAACAGCTGCGATGTGTGCCTCACGGGTGACGACGAGCTCGACGGCGACGGCGACGGCATCCCGACAGCGTGCGATGCGTGCGACTCGGGTCCCAACGGCGCCGACGCAGACACCGACGGGGTACCCGACGCCTGCGACGTGTGTGCGGCGTCGGACGATGCACTGGATGCCGATGCGGATGGAACCCCGAACGGGTGCGACATCTGCGGCGGGTTCGACGACACGGTGGACTCCGACGCGGATGGCGTGCCGGAGGGCTGCGACGTGTGCGCTGGGCACGACGACGGCATGGATGGCGACACGGATGGCACACCCGACGGATGCGACTGCGAGCCGACTCTCCCGGAGATCCACCCCGCCGCCCTCGAGACCTGCGACGGAATCGACAACGACTGCACGGGCGGTGCGGACGATGGCCTGAGCGCATGCCCCGTGGGCTGCACTGCCGGACAGGTGGACTGGGACCTCGATGGCGCTTCGTGCGAGTCCGCAGGCCGCGTGATCTTCGTGAACGGGGCTGCGACGGGCAACGACGATGGAACGAGCTGGGCGCACGCGTACGCCGATCTCGAGGACGCCATCCTGGATGCCGAGCAAGCTCCCGCAGGCCGCAAGCAGATCTGGATCGCGCAAGGCACCTACTCACCGAGTCGTGAGCCCGACGACAGCACCGATCCTGGGGAGCGGAGCTTCGTGGTGCCGGCCGCGACAGCGCTCCTCGGGGGATTCGAAGGCAGTGAGTTTGCTGCACCCCAAGCCGCGCCCGCGACTTTCGTGACCGAGCTCGCGCGAGGCGAGGACACCTGGATTCGAGCCCTCGACGTACGGAGCCTGGACGTGAGACTGGACGGCCTCTCGATCGACGTGGAGTGGGGCATCGGCCTCCAGGTCGAAGGTGGCGAAGTGCTGGCCTCCCGGCTGATCTTCCTGGGGTCGATCAACATCATGGGCCCGGGAGGGGCACAGCACGTGCGATTGGTCTCGGGCAGTCTGCACATGACCGACACCAACATGGCCTTCGGGCTCGTCGGGGTGCAGGCATTCTCCGGCAGCTTCGTCTGCGAGCGCTGCGCGATCCGCTACAACGGCATCCCGAGCCCTTCGCTTCCGCCCTTTGGCGGGATGATCATCCACGACGCCACGGTGACGCTGCGCAACTCCTGGGTGGTGGGGAACCTCGCCTATGATGGCTCTGGATCCGACATCCCTGCCGGGGGCATCACCATCGTTCACGCCGACGGTCGCTTGCGCGCCGAGAACACGACCGTCGCGCGGAACCTCGGCAGCCGCACCATGGCCCCCGCAGCGCCGAACGCCCCTGCCGGGCTGGACGTGCAGCTGGGCTCCGCGGTGTTGGTGAACAGCATCGTCTACGACAACGGCGGCAGTGACGTCGTTGTGGCCACCCGTGTCTCGTCCAGCGTCGAAGGGGACGCGGGCGCGTGCGACCCGTTGCTCATGGACGGGCCCGAACCGGACTACTTCCCCGTGGTGCTCGGCGCGGGCAGCCTGTGCATCGACGCGGGCGATTCGACCATGGCGGCTGGGAGCGTGGACTTCGGGGGCGCACCGCGTGTCCAGGGTGCCGCGGTGGACCTGGGGGCGTTCGAGACCACGCCGTAGGGGAAGCCCGACTCCGTCGTCACTCTCGGTCCCAGCCCGCCGAGAGCGCAGCGGCGAGACGTGCTTGCACATCGTCGGCGAGTTCGGGGGCGGTCAGCGTCAGTCTCAGCGCCCGCACCGCCTCGCCGAACCGGCCGCCGAAGCGCGCGCACACATCGCAGCCGCGCACGTGTGCCTCGAGCGCCTCACGCTCGGCTCGGGGCAGCTCGCCGTCCAGGTAGTCACTCAGCTTGGTCAGCACCGCGCCACAGCGCAGCCCGGCCACTTCACGCTCGCCACGCATCGCAACCTCCTTCCCGGAGCGCCGCGAGCAGGCGCAACCGCGCGCGGTGCACGCGGCTCTTGATGGCTGCGCGCGACTCCCCGCGCACGCTCGCCACCTCGTCGGCAGTCAGCCCGTCCAGTTCGTAGAGCACCAGCACCTCCTGGTCATCGGGGGGCAGCGCGGAGAGCGCCCGCGTCAGCTGCTCACGCTGTTCCGTGAGCGCCAGCGCGTGCTCGGGATCGCCTTCGGACGCGAAGCCAGCAGCCTCGCCCAGCGCTTCGAAGGACGCGTCATGACTCTCTTGCCCCGCACGCAGCCTGCCGAAGCGCTGGGCCTCGTGACGCAGGATGGTGCGCAGCCACGCCTTCTCGGCACCCTCACGGCGAGCCTGCCCCGCGGCCCGCCACGCCGCGAGGAAGGCACGCTGGAGCACGTCCTCGGCGTCGGCCTCGCGCGCCGTGAGCACCTGAGCGTAGCGGAAGAGCGCGGCCTGGTGTCGCCGTACGAACACCTGGTACGCCTCGCGATCGCCCGCCGCGGCCGCCGTGAGCAGGCGGGCGTCGGTCACGTCGGGTTCGACTTCACCGGGCATGTGCTCATGCCGAATAGCGTGTAGAGCGGGCAGCTTCCAACCAGACCGGTCAGGAGCGGGATGACGCCCAGGAACCCCCACGGCGTCTGGGGGCCCACGAAAGCGAGCGCGATCAGGCCGAGACCGAGGACGACACGCACACCGCGCTCGATGGGGTGTTCATTGGTGGGCAGCAGCTTCTTCGACATGGAGGGACTCCTTGAGTGGCACAGGGGGACACCCGCCCGCTCGGCGGGGCACCCATGAGAGTCACGGCGCGGGCAAATGGATTCGCCCGGTCGCAAGACAGCTGACCCGAGCGGCCAACTTGTGTGCGCCACGCACCTACATGATTGCTATCGATGGTGTTGCTGATAGTCTGAGTGGGCTTGCGGAGGCATACGACATGAATCGGCTTACGGTTGCGGCGATGATGGCAGTAATGGCCAGCGGTTGGCTCTCGACGGGTTGCGATATCGACCCGGACATTGGAGCACTCACTCTCTCCTGCGTGCAGGACGCGGATTGCACCTCGTGCACGGACTGCGATTGCACGGACTGCGAGGACTGTGCTGGCTGCGCGGCCGAGCCGGTGGACTTCGCGCTGGCGGAGCGCATGCCCAACGCCACGCAGGTGCGCCTGAGCGAGGCCGGGCTCAACTTCATCGAGACCAACGCCCTCGCGTTGGTGGGTGGCATCGTTGGCGGGCTCGACCCGGCCACCCTGCCGATCGCGGTCACCGTGAACAACGGCGTGCTCAGCATCCCGCTCGGCAACAGCCTGCTCGAAGGCGCGGATCTCCCGGTGGCGATCACGCTGTGCCCGATGAACAACTGCCAGATCGACGTGACCATCCCGTCTCTCACCATCACGCCAGTCGACGGTGGGGCTGACCCGGACCGCTTGGAGATCAACGTTCAGATCGACCTGTCGAGCAACCGTGCCACGCCGGTGACCGTGATCGGCCAGCAGTGCACGTTCAACTTCCAGACCGACGACACCGCGCCCAACACCCTGAACGTCTCGGCGCAGCTCGAGTTCGCGGAAGACGCAGACGGCTACGGCCTCGGACAGAGCCCGTCCCTCGTGGTGGACCTCAACACCCTGCAAGGGCTCGACATCCAGCTCAGCTGCCCCGGCCTCGCCACGTTCGGCTACTTCTTCATCGACTCGGACGATGCGGACTCGTGGGACAGCGGCGGCAGCGACAACATGGCGCAGGACATCTTCGCCGAAGTGAAGGAAACGCTGAACCAGGCCATGGCCGAACTCATGGCCAAGCTCTTCACCTTCTGCCAGGTGGCGCAGAGCGGTCAGTGCCCGGCCGGCAGCAACAACGTGGCCGGCGTCTGCATGACCAGCCAGACCGAGTGTCTGCCCATGCGCATCGGCGTCGAGACGCGCATCGACGCGAGCGAGCTGCTCTCGAACATCTTCCCCGGCTCCACGCTGATCATGGACGTGCTCTTCGCCATGCAGGGTGAGGCACAGGCGGTGAGCGGTGGCTACAACCTGAACTTCTTCGGCGGCTTCGAGAACGCGGCCGCGCCTGCGGCTTGTGTGTCGGGCATCACGCTCGCCAACCCGCCCACGCGTCCCACCGACATCCCGGTGGCCACTTCGCTGCAGAACAGCGAAGAAGCCCACGTGGTGGTGGGCGTCGCCGAGCGCATGATGGACTGGGCTGGCTATCAGCTGTGGGAGGGCGGTACCCTGTGCATCGAGGCCGGCACGCGCCTCAGCCCGCTGCTCAGCACGGGTCTCTTCTCGGTGCTCATCCGCTCGCTTCGCAACCTGTCCTTCCCGGACAATGAAGCCGCGCTCGCCATCGGGCTCCGCCCGCAGACGCCGCCCGACGTCACCATCGGTGCGGGCACGGACGCCGACCCCATCGTTCAGGTGGACCTCGACGCCCTCGAGATCGATTTCTACGTGTGGAGCACAGAGCGCTACGTGCGCTTCATGACCTTCCGCGGTGACCTGCACATCGGCCTGGACGTCCAATTCACGGACGCCGGCGAGATCGTCCCGGTCATCGAAGACATCAGCGTGGAGAACTCCAGCGTCTTCGGCAGCGAGCTGCTGACCGAGACCCCGGCGCAGCTGGCGACCGCTGTCGAGGGCGTGCTGCCCCTCATCAGCAGCTTCGCGGGCGGCCTCATCCCCACCATCGCGCTCGGCGACCTGCTGGGTGACACCCTGCCCATCGGCCTCGAGCTGGGCTCCGACTCGCTGCGCCAGGTCACTCAGGGCAGCGACCGCTTCCTGGGCGTGTTCGTGAACCTCGCGCCGCCAGCCACCCCCACGCCCTTCGCGGGCCGTGTGGACACCACCCTCGAGTTGGTCTCGGTCACCGTGCCAGACCCGGCCGCGCTTTCGGCCGAGCGGCTCGGCCAGGGTGAGCGCCCGCGCATCGAGATCGCGCTGGCCGCGAGCGGCCCCGAGGAGGTCAGCTTCGAGTACCAGTACCGCCTGAACGAGGGCACCTGGAGCGACTGGAGCCGCACCCCCTACGCCGTCATCGACGACCCCATCCTGCAGCTGCAGGGTCGCCACAGCGTCGAGGCGCGTGCCCGCGTGGTGGGCGCCACCGACTCGGCCGACATCATCCCCGCCCGCGCCGACTTCCTGATCGACGTGCTGGCGCCGGAGCTGGAGGTCAACCGCGCGGCCAACCTGGTGCAGGTGGCCGCCATGGACGCCGTGTCGGGTGCGGAGCAGATGCAGTACCGCTGGCGCAGCGCGTCCCGCGAAGAGTGGAGCGAGTGGTCGCTGATGCCGGCCAGCCGCCTCACCCTCGAGAGCGCCGAAGACGTGGTCGTCGAGGTGCGTGACGAGAACGGCAACGTGGCCAGCAACGAGCAGTCCCTGCGCGGCCTGCCCCCGCCCAGCGATGGCGGTGGCTGCGGCGACTGCGCCGTCACCGGTGAGCCGGACGCGTCCCGCCCGCTCATGGCGCTGGCCCTGCTGCTCGGCATGGTGGGCCTCCTGCGCCGCCGCCAAGACTGAGCGCTCGGCGCACCCCACATGAATCACGGCGGCCCTCGGGTCGCCGTTTTTCGTGAGAGACTGCGAGCCTGCCATGAGCTCGACCACCGCCCCGCCCTGCCCTCACCACCCGGACGCGCGCGCGGAGGCGGCCTGCACCAGCTGCGGGCGCCCTCTGTGCGCCGAGTGCTGGGCGTTCGACGTCAACGACGCGCCGTGGTGTCGGCACTGCGTGGACCACATCCACGACCGCTCGCCGGCCGCGTTTCCGCTCGCCTTCTTGGGTGGCACCGGCACGCTGCTCGCCGCGTTCTACGTGCGCTTCCGGCAGGTGGACGACGCCGTGTGGGTGGCGCTCGGCGTGGCGGTGACGCTGCTGGCCACCGCCGGGTTCCTCTACCGGCGCAGCAGCCAGGTGTTCGGGAACCACAAGATGGTGGAGCGCCCCCGCAGCGTGGGGCGTCCGCACCCGGAGGCCCTGGGTGCCTACCGCTCGGCGCCGCGCCGCGCGCGCATGGGGAGCATCGTGCCGCCCGTGTCGGGCAAGCTGTCCACGCTGGTGGTGCTGCTGTGCTTGATGCTGCCGCTGGCCGTGCTGCCCGGCCTGCTGAGCGTGCCCGTCTGGCTCGCGGTGGACTCCGTGTTGGCGCTCTGGTGGCTGACGCTGGTGAGCGCGTTCGCTGTCCTGCTCTACAGGGGCGCGCGGCTCGCCGACGACGGGCCCACGCTGGGTGACGCGCGCCCGCTCGAGGCGGAGGCGCAGGCCAAGGCCGAGGCGCAGGGGACGCCGAGCGCGACCAGCAAGAAGTCGCCACTCGACAGCTGCGGCGGTGGTTGCGACGGCGGCTGCAGCGGACTGGGCAGCATCGGCGGCGAGGGCCTCGGCGCCGCGCTGGGCGCGCTCTTGGCGCTGGGGCTCCTGCTGCTGCTCTCGTGGCTGCTGGCCGAGTTCGTGCTGCCGCTGCTGTTCACGGCCGGGTACTACGTGGTCTCGCGCGGGCTGCGACGCGTGGCCAACGATACGCACGACTGCCAGGGCGACCTCCCACGCGCCCTGGGCTGGTCGGTGGCCTGGGCCACGCTCTACACGCTCCCCTTCGCGCTGGTGGTGTTCCTGGCGCAGGGGCTCATCGCGGCGTCACGGTAGCGCTGTTCTGGCGCCCTGCAGCGGTCAGTCCGCCTGCTCGAGCGCGCGCGTCCAGCCCGCGTGCCACGTGTCGCTCACGTCGCGAAACGCGCCCAGGTAGCGCGCCCGTGCGTCGAAGAAGCCGTCCTGCGGCGGCCCCTCCGCGTGCTCGCTGAGCACCTGCGCAGGCTGCACCACGCCCGCCTCGCAGGCGATGGGGGTGCCCACATCCGGGGCTGCGTAGCGAGTGCCTTCGGCCACGTCGAAGCGGCTGAGGCCGAACAGCCCCGCAGACGCCACGTCGAGCTCGGTGCGGTCGCCGCGCGCCTCGATGCCCACGTGGAAGCCCGACACCAGCAGGTTGCGCAGCGTGCCCTGCGTGGCGCGCCGCGCGAGCACGCCGTGGCTGTCGCCCTCGCCCACCCCACCGCCGCCGCACAGCGTGACGTTCCAGACCGTGGGGGCGCTGCGCGGCGTGACGCCCACGCCGTTGGGGTCGCCATCGCCCTCGAAGCCGTTGCTGCTCTGCGATGCGTCCGGCGTGCCGCGCATGAGCAAGAACTGCAGGCGTCCACGGAAGCCCTGGTCCCAGTCGAACGCGTCGTCGCCCGGCGCGTCGCAAACCAGGTAACGCGCGTCCACGTTGCCGCCGAAGAACTCGAAGCAGTCGTCCAGTGGCCGGTACACCTGCACGTGGTCCACGCGCGTCTCGCGCCCCACGCCAGCCAGCGTGAGCCCGTTGATCTCGTTGTTGGGCGCGATCTCCACCCCCGGGTACTCGATGCGCACGTAGCTCAGCACGCCGCTGTCGTCGTCGTCGCGTGCGCCCCCATAGGCGGCCTCGTCGCCCACTTGCTCCAGGCCCTCGATGCGCCCGGCGATGGACGCACCGTCCACGTCGCGCACGTTGATGGCGGCGCGCCCCAGCACGATGATGCCGCCCCAGTCGCCCGCGCGGCGCTCCCCTTCGGGCTTGCTGCTGGTGAAGACGATGGGCGCGGTGGCGGTGCCCGCGGCGACGATGCGCGCCCCCGGCAGCACCACCAGCGTGCCGCGCGTCTCGCTGTCGCCCAGCACCAGCGTGCCAGGCTCGATGGTGAGCGTGGCGCCCGCGTTCACGAAGGTGTTGTGGCGCAAGAGGTAGCGGCGGTTGCAGCGCAGCGTGGCGCTGTCCTCGATCTCACCGCTCAGCTCCACGATGGGTCGCGCGGGGTCGTCGCAGCGGAACTCCGTGCGGCTCGCTCCGCCCACAGAGGGCGCGCGCGCCCCGCTCTCCATGGCAGCCGCGAGGTCTTGGCTGCCCGCGCCCAGGGCCGCGAGCGGCGGCGCGCCTTGCGCGAGGTCCGGCCGGGTGAAGATGAACACCGCCGCAGCCAGCACGAGCGCCACGCCCAAGAGCGCAGCCCACGGGGGGAGTCGCCGCGCGTGCCCGCTGCGTGCGCTGGTCTGTGCTAAGCGCGCACCCACGTGCTCACTGCGCGTCACCGCCGTGAGCGCCGTGTCCGTGGCCACCGTGGGCTGCCCGAACACCGCCCCGCGCATCAAGCTGGGCGGCAAGCTCTCGCCCGTGGCCAAGCGCGCCATGCGCCCGCGCACGGCCTCACGCAGCGCCTCGCGCTCGTCGCCGAAGGTGGCCAGCATCATGGCGCCCAGCTGGCGGTCGTCCACGCGCGCGGTCAGCTGCTCCATGAGCGCCTCCACCGAGCCACGCAGCGCGGCGGCGCTCGGGAAGCGGTCGTTCGGGTCCGTGGCCATCATGCGCGCCAGCAGCCCGCGCACCTCGGCCGGCACGCTCTCGTCGAAGGTGAGCGGCGGCAGCTTCCCCGCCAGCAGCCGCGCCGCCACGGACGCGTCGGGCACGCCGCCCCACAGGCGTTTGCCGGAGACCATCTCGAACAGCACCACGCCGAGCGCGTAGAGGTCGGTGCGCGCGTCCACCGGGAAGCCGCCCGCCTGCTCCGGCGCCATGTAGGCGATCTTGCCCTTGAAGTCGCCGGCGCGCGTCTCCGACGTGTGGCTGCTGGCCTTGGCCACGCCGAAGTCCAAGAGGCGCACGCGCCCCTCGTAGCCGATCATGATGTTCTGCGGCGACACGTCGCGGTGCACCACGCCCATGGGCTTGCCTTGCACGTCCACCAGCGTGTGCGCGTAGTCGAGCGCGCTCGCCACCTCGCGCACGATGTGGAGCGCGATGCCCAGCGGCAGCCCCTCACCCTCGCGGCGGCGCGTGAGGCGGTCCAGCGTCTGCCCCTCGTAGTACTCGAGCACCATGTAGTGCACGCCGTCCTCGCGCGCGACCTCGAGGGTCTGCACCACGTTGGGGTGCCGCATGCGCGCCGCCAAGCGCGCCTCGTCCATGAACATCTCGAGGAAGTCTTCGGACTCGGCCAGTTCGGGCCGCAGCGCCTTGATCACCACTTCCTTGTGGAAGCCCGAGGGGCCCAGCGCGGCGGCCAGGAAGACGTCGGCCATGCCCCCGCGGCCGATGTGGAAGAGCAGGCGATGCCGGCCGAGTACTTCGGGGGTGAAGCCGGCGCGGCTGGTGGGCGTGATGGGGGAGAGGTGCATGCGCCGCAGCTTTCCCTGCTGGCGCTGCGGGTCGAGCAACCATTCCCCGACGTCACGGTGTCAGACGTGGCAGCCACGTGGCGCACACACCAGCCGCCATGTGCGCCTCGCGAGCGAGGCTCAGCCGAGGCCGTGGTAGAGGCGCGCCGCGTCTTCGGCGGTGCGCCGCAGCCCCTCCTCGAGCGTGACCACCGGCGCGTAGCCCAGGTCGCGGCGCGCCTTCGCGATGGAGAAGAAGTTGTCGAGCGTGCACAGGTTCACGCCCACCTCGGTGACCTGCGGGCGTGGCTTGCCGAAGCGCTCGAAGGCCAGCTCCGAGCCCTTGGCCATGGCCATGGCCACGCGCCGCGGGATGCGCCGCGCGGTGGTGCCGAGGCCCATGAGGCGCACCAGCCGCACGCTGAACTCGGCCGGGTTGATGGGCTGATCGTCGGTCACGAAGTAGGCGCTGCCGCACACCGGCGAGCCCGGCACCAGTCGCTCCGCGGCGCGCAGTTGTCCGTCCACCAGGTTGTCGATGTACGTGTAGTCGAGCCGCGTGCTGCCGTCGCCGAAGCCGATGACGGGCATGCCCTGTTGGATGGAGGAGACCACGGGGCCGATGAGCGTCTTGCGCTCGCCCGGACCGTAGATGCCGCCGGGTCGAATGGCGCAGGTGCGCATGCGCGCGCCGTTGGCGCCGAGCGCCACGCGTTCGGCCTCGGCCTTGGTGGACGAGTACAGGTCCTCGCTGGTGCTGTAGGGCAGGGTCTCGTCGCCGCCCACGCAGCGCTGGCCGTAGACCACGTTGGTGGAGCTGGTGTGCACGAAGCGCGTGACGCCCGCGGCCGCGGCCTGCTCCACCAGCACGCGCGTGCCCTCGATGTTCACGCTGCGCACCAGCGCCTTGAACGGCTCGGGCGCGCGGCGCGCCAGCTCGATGAGCGCGGCCGTGTGGAAGACCACGTCCACGCCCTCGCACGCAGCACGCACGTCGGCGGGCTTGCGGATGTCACCCACGAACCAGCGCACCCGCGGGTGCGAGGCCAGCTCGGGCGCGGCCTGCTCCCCTGCCAGCGTGTCCAGCACGTGCACCGTGCAGCCGCGCGCGAGGAGCGCACGGGCCAGGTTCTGGCCCAGGTAGCCCGCGCCGCCCGTGATCAGGCAGCGGAGACCGTCGATGGGCGCGGGGGTGTAGCTCTGGGGGTCGCTCATGCCCGGCTATAGCTCGATAGCCTGAATCACGCGAGCCGCTGGCGGGGTCGCCGAGGCGTTCTTAGGTTGCCGACGACTTCACGCTCTGACCGCCGGAGACCCCGATGCCCACTCCCACGTCCGCCGCCAACATCGTCTGCCCCCGTTGCCACAAGACCAACCGCGTGCCGAGCGCCCGGCGCGACGAAGAGCCCCGCTGCGGGGCCTGCAAGTCGCCGCTCTTCGGCCAGGGGCCCATCGCGCTCGACGACAGCTCGTTCCAGAAGCACGCGGAGCGCTCGGACATCCCGCTGCTGGTGGACTTCTGGGCTGCCTGGTGCGGTCCATGCCGCGTGATGGCCCCCGCGTTCGAGCGCGCGGCGACTGCCTTCGAGGGCCGCGTGCGCTTCGCCAAGGTGGACACCGACGCGAGTCCGGCGGTGTCCCAGCGCTTCCGCATCCAGAGCATCCCCACGATGATCCTGTTCCAGGGCGGCCGTGAGGTGGCGCGCACGAGCGGCGCGCTGACCGCGGATCAGATCCAAAAATGGCTCACCAGCCAGCACGCCGCTTGACAGGTTCGGGGGCCTCGGGCAGCCTTTAGACCACCCGGTCGAACCAGCCGGTTCAGCCGCCCACCCCCGAGAGTCACTGCGTGCCCCTGCCCCGCTTCGAGAAGCTCGACGAGCCCCGCAAGGTGAGCATCCTCACCGCCGCCGCGGACGAGTTCGGCGAGCGTGGCTTCGAGGGCGCGTCCTACAACCGCATCATCGAGCGCGCCGGCATCAGCAAGGGCGCGATGTACTACTACTTCGCGGACAAGGACGACCTCTTCCGCACGGTGATGGACGCGGCGCTGCTGCAGTGGTTCGAAGAGGTGGGCTTCCCCATGGGGGCGGACACCGCCGCCGCGTTCTGGCAGGCATGCCAGGGCATGTACGAGCGCAGCCTGCTGTTCGTGCTGCGTGACCCGCGCAACGCCGCGCTGTGCGCCGGCATCACCAAGGCCCGCGCCGAGCTGGCAGGCCACCCCGTGGTGACGCAGCTCAACGAGCGCATGCTCGAGTGGGTGGGCGCGCTGGTCACGCACGGGCAGGCCATCGGCGCCGTGCGCGACGACGTGCCCACCGATCTCTTGGTGCACAGCGCGCTCTCGCTGATCGACGCCGGCGACCGCTGGCTCGCGTCACGCTTCGCCGCGATGAGCGAACAGGATGTTCAGAAGACTGCGGCCATGATGGTGGGATTCCTCCGCCGCATCGCCGCCCCGGAGGTGACCCCATGACCGCAGCCGCCACAGCCCCCGTCACTCCTCGCAAGAAGGCCGCAGGCGCACCCGAGCCGAGCCCGAGCCAGAGCCAGAGCGCGGGGCGTGCGCCTGGCCCGCGCGACCGCTTCGGCCTGCGCAACGTGGCGCGCTTCTCCACGGGGACGCTCGAGTTCCTGCGCGATCTGGCCGACCGCTACGGCGACGTGGTGCAGCTGAAGATCTTCGGGAAGGAGTACTTCCAGATCAACCACCCCGACGACATCGAGTCGGTGTTCGTGAAGCACGCGGCGGTCATGGGGCGCGACGAGTACATCGAGACGCTGAAGCGCACCCTGGGGGAGGGCCTGCTCACCAGCGAGGGCGACCTCTGGAAGCACCAGCGCAAGCTCATGTCGCAGGCCTTCACGCCCAAGCGCATCCGCACCTACGGCGACACCATGGCCAAGGTCACGGCGGGCGCGCTGCACTACCGCGAGGGCGAGGTGGTGAACATCCACGCGGAGATGTCGCGCATCACCATGGAGGTGGTGGCCGCGGTGCTCTTCGGCGCCACCATCGGGCCCCGTGAGTTCGCGCTCGTGGGCAAGTCGATGGACACGCTCAACACCTACTACGCGAACAGCCCCGAGGCGGTCTTGATCCTGCCGCGCTGGGTGCCTACGCCGCTGAACATGCGTGTGAACGCCGCGGTGGAGCGCCTGGACGGCCTGATCTACTCCATCATCGCGAAGCGCCGCGCGTCTCGCAGCGGCCAGCGAGCGAGCGACGCCGCCACCACGGACGACCAGCGCGACCTGCTGGACGTGCTGCTGGGTGCCCAGGACGACGGCGGCGAGGTGATGAGCGACCAGCAGCTGCGCGACGAGGCCATGACGCTCTTCCTCGCGGGCCACGAGACCACGGCGCTCGCGCTCGCGCACACCTTCTACCTGCTGAGCAAACACCCCGAGGTGGAGCAGCGCCTGCGCGCGGAGCTGGACACCGTGCTGGGTGACCGCCTGCCCAACGCCGAGGACATGAAGCAGCTGGTGTACACGGAGCGCGTGCTGAAGGAGAGCATGCGGCTCTACCCGCCCGCGTGGACCACGGGGCGCCAGGCCAACGAAGACGTGACCATCGGCGGCTACCGCATCCCGAAGGGCGCGCAGATCCTGATCAGCCAGTGGGTGGTGCACCGCGACCGCCGCTTCTACCCGGACCCGGAGGCCTTCGACCCGGACCGCTGGGAGCCGGAGCGCGCCAAGATCATCCCACGCTACGCGTACTTCCCGTTCGGCGGCGGGCCGCGCATCTGCATCGGCAACCACTTCGCCATGCTGGAGGCCACGCTGATCCTGGCCATCGTGCTGCGCCGCTTCCACTTCGAGCTGCTGCCCGGGCAGACGCTCACCTTCAACCCGTCGGTCACGCTGCGGCAGCGCGGGCCAGGGCTGCAGATGCGCGTGCGCACGCCCGCCTGAGAGCGTCGAGTGCGCTGGACACTCCTGAGAGTGTCGAACACGTTGGACACTTTTGGAAGTGTCCACTACATTGGACGGCATGGTGCACGACGACGCGCTCGCCATCGCCAGCACGTGGAGCTTCTGGGACCGCCCCGTCCCAGACTCCGTGCCCCGGCGCGTGAGCAGTCCGGCCGAGCTGCGTGAATCGCTCGCGCTGGTGATCCAGGGCGTGCGCCGCTGCGGCAAGTCCACGCTCCTGCGGCAGCTCATGGCGCGCTACAAGCTGAACCCCAAGCACTGCCTGTTCGTGAACCTCGAGGACCCGCGGCTCTCGAACGCGCTCACCCACGAGACGCTGGACGCCTTCGTCACGGCCTTTCGGGCGCGCCACCCGCGCGTGAAGCGCCTGGTGTTCTTCTTGGACGAGATCCAGGCGGTCACGGGCTGGGAGCGCTGGCTGCGCAGTCAGCTGGACCGCCCCGCAGGGCACGTGTTCGTGGTGTCTGGCTCGAACGCCACGCTCCTGTCGGGTGAGCTCGGCTCCGTGCTCACAGGGCGGCACCTGACGGTGGAGCTCTACCCCTTCGACCTGCAAGAGGTGCGCGCGGTGAAGCCCAGGGCCAGCGTGGAGGACTACCTGCGCGATGGTGGGTTTCCCGAGCCCTTGCACCTGTCCGACGGCGACGGCCTGCGGCGGCAGTACTTCCACGACATCGTGGAGCGCGACATCCGTGAGCGCCTCGCAGCGCGCTCCAGCAAGCCCATTCGTCAGGTGGTGCAGCTGGCCTACGAGGGCGCGGGTTCCGAGCTGAGCCTTCGACGTGTCGCGGCGGCGGTGGGCCTCGCCACCGACACTGCGGGCGCCTACCTGGATGCGTGCGAGGCGGCCTACCTGCTCTTCCAGGTGCCCTACTTCGCCACGTCGGAGCGCAAGCGCGCCGGGCGCAACCGCAAGGTCTATCCCATCGACACAGGCATGCGGCGGGTGGTGGTCACGCCTGGCAGCGCCGACCGCGGCAAGTCGCTCGAGTGTGCCACCCAGCTGGTGCTGCGCCGTCGCTTCGGCGAGGTCTGCTACTGGCGTGGCGACGGAGGCGAGGTGGACTTCGTGGTGCAGGAAGGCCGACGAGTGATCCCCGTGCAGGTTACGTGGGACGAGCCGCAGCCCCGGCACGAGCGGGCGCTAGCCTCGTTCTACGAGCAGTTTCCACACGCCGACGAGGCGTGGTGGGTGACGGCCGAGACGTTCGCGGAGCTGGACGCGCGCTGACCACCTGGGGGGCGCACGGCTACACGCCGAAGCGCGGGTAGTCCGTGTAGCCCTCGGGGCCGGGCGAGTAGAGCGCCTTCAGGTTGAGCGGCGCGAGCGGGTGCCCGGCGCGCAGGCGCTCCACCAGGTCCGGGTTGCTGATGAAGTGGCGGCCGAAGGACACCAGGTCGGCGTCGCCCGCCGCGAGCGTGGCCGTGGCGCTCCCGCCGTCGTAGCCGTCGTTGAACATGAACGGGCCGGGGAAGTGCGCTCGGCGCAGCGCGAGGAGATCCACACCGGGCGTCTGACGCATGGCGTGCAGGTACGCGAGGCCCATGCCGCCCACGTGTTCGAGCAGGTGGTCGAAGGTCTCGGTGGGGTCCGCGTCCGTGAGGTCGTTGAAGGGGTTGCCCGGGCAGATGCGCAACCCCACGCGCTGGGGCCCGGCCACGGCACTCATCGCCGTGAGCACCTCCAGCACGAAGCGCACGCGGTTGGGCACGCTGCCGCCGTACGCGTCGGTGCGCTGGTTGGTGCCGGTGGAGAGGAACTGCGCCGGTAGATATCCCGAGGTGCAGTGCAGCTCCACCAGGTCGCAGCCCGCGTCGAAAGCCAGCTCGGTGGCGCGCCCGTAGGCCGCGACCACGCCTGCGATCTCAGCGAGCTCGAGCGCGCGCGGCGCCATGATGGGCTGCATGCCCTGCTCGGTGAAGATCTTGGCGTTGGCCTGCACGGCGGAGGGCGCCACGGCATCGGTGCCCGGCACCTTGTTGAGCGGGTGCCCGATTCGGCCGCAGTGCATGAGCTGCATGGCGAAGCGCCCGCCCGCGTCGTGTACGGCGCTGACCACCGCTCGCCACGCGTCCACTTGGCCCGGCGTGACGATGCCCGGTGTGCGGCAGTACCCCTTGCCCTCGGGGCTGGGGTACACACCCTCGCTGATGATGAGGCCCGCGCTCGAGCGCTGCCGGTAGTACTCGACGTGCAGCTCGGTGGGTTCATCGGCCGGGTTGGCGCGCGAGCGCGTCATGGGCGCCATCACGATGCGATTGGGGAGCTCGAGGTCGCCGAGGCGGATGGGATCGAAGAGGGTGGGCATGGGCGTGCGCGACGTCGCGTATCCGACCGGGGCGAGTGTAGGCCGGCAGGGTCGACTATGCTCCCGCACAACGCCATGCGTGCCCACACCCCTCGGTTCTGGTCCCGTGTCCGTCGGCTCGCGCTCCCCTGCGTCGCCGTCAGCGCGCTCGCCGCCTCTCTGGCCTGTGGCGGCGCCCGCGAGAGGCCCGCGACCCACGCGCCGCAACAGGACCCGATGAGCGTTCCGACCCCCGCCGGTCCGAGTGCGTGCGAGGGGCATGTGCTGCTCGACCAGACGCCTCGGGAGGACCCCGCCCCGCCTGACCCGCTTCGCTGCGCCGAGCTCACCCCCATGCCGCTCGTTCCGCAGCCCACCCCGGCCATGTGCCGCGCCCTGCCCAGCGCCGAGCGTGCGCCCTGCCTCGCTCGACTGCGCGCGCGCTCGCGTGTCGTCGCGCCCCTCGACGCGGCGCGGGCGGCCGCCACACGACATGACTGGGTCGCGGCGCTGAACGGCTTCGAGGCCGCGCTCGAGAGGCTCCCGGGCGAACCGGACGTGCTCGCGGAGCTGGGCTGGGCGCGCTTCCACGCTGCCACGTGGTGTCGGCAGACACAGGACGTGGGCTTGCTCCAGGACCAGCTCGAAGCCCCCACCGGCCCCGACCCGGTCACGGTGCTGTGCACGCGGAGAGTCGCCATCCCACGGGCACAGCAGGAGCTCGCGGCCGCGGTGAGCGCTGCCCCGACGGTGGCGCAACGGGCGCTGTGGCAGCAGTGGAGCGCGCAGGTCGCGCTGGGCGTCGGCGAAGAAGCCGAGGCGTTCGAGGCCGCCCGGCGGTCGCTGTGTGCGCTCGAAGACACCGCCGCGCGCCAGCTCGTGGGCGACCTGCTGTCGCGAGCGGGACATCGCGCCGGACCGGATGCGCCCGAGGAGGCCATCACGCTCTACGGTCAGTCCATGCTCGTCCACCCCACTCCCGAGAAGCAGGACTACGTGGCGAACATCTCCGCGGAGCATGGCGCCGGCTTCTCGATCAGCGCGCCGCCCTCTCCCCCGGAGCCCCCGCACTTCTACCCCGACATCCCCAGCCTCTGCGCTGCGCTCGTGGGGCGGCAGCTCACCGAACCCGCGTCACCCGAGGAGGTCTCGCATGCTCCCTGCGAGACAAGCGACTGGGAGGACGTGGGCATCGGACGGGGTGAACGGCTGGACGTGCCGTTTCGCGTGGCCGTCATGCGGGCCGAGAGCCCAGAGCGCTACCATGGCATGAGTGCAGCGAAGTACTTGGTGGCGCGGTCGCCGCGTGGCCTGAACGTGTTGCTCATGTTGGGGCGAGAGCATGGCGACGACCGCCAGTACCACATGTCCGTGGGCTCCATCGTCACGACGCCTCACCGGCACTCGCCCGACGCACCGCTCAGCGTCTCCTGGGAGGTTGGTGAGGCCCACGCCGACGGTTGTGGCTGGGACACGGCCGCCACCCGACACGTGACGTTGTGCGCGCTCGTGGATGGCGTGCCGCGCTGCTTCGCGTGGGCCAACCTGGGCCGCGCGGAATTCGCGAGCGACTCGCTGCCGCCGACGGCCGACCAGGCCCTGGGCCGCTGCGACAGCGTCGTGCAGCGGCCCAGGGAGCGTCGCTACGCTGCCTTTCGCCCCCGCTACGATCTGACGGTCACAGAGCAGGAGCTGGTGGCCACACGCGCGCGTGATGGGGCCATGCTGTGCCTGCCGCTGCGCGAGACCCTCGCGCCCCTGCGAGAGCCAGCTGACCGCCGCCTCTGAGGCCTCACGCCCCGAGCTGCGACGCGATGGCGCGCAGCCCTTCGAGGGCCTCGCGGTGATCCGGGTCGAGGTGCAGCACCCGCTCGTAGGCGTTGCGCGCCGCAGGCCACTTGCCGCGGTCACGCAGCAGGCGCGCGCGGAGCAGGTGCGCGTCGGGGGCGTTGGGCACCAGGCGGCAGCCCACCACCATCTCCGCGAGGGCCTGGTCGGCCGCCACCGGGTCGGTGCTGCGCAACGTGTGTCGGCAGTAGCCCAGGTAGACCCACGGGAGCCCCTCGTCCGGCGCCAGCGTGGTGGCGCGCGCGAACGCCTCGAGGGCGCTCTCGACGGCCCCCTGGGCCAGCGCCTGCTGCCCCAGGCGAAGCGCCTGCTGCGCCCACTCCAGCTCCTGCGTGGGGGCGCTGCCGGCCGGCGGGTCCGTCTGTCGCTCGGAAGGCCCCGTAGCGGCCCCTTCGTCGAGTGGAAGCGCGACGTCATGGAGCTTGATCGCCCCCACGCACACCAGCGTGTAGACGAACGCGGCGAGGGTGGAGCCCGCGATCGCGGCGCCGCCGAGGAGCCCTCGCACCGTCTGGCGGCCATCCAGCTTGTCAAGCAGCGCGCGACACTCGGACGGCAGCTCGAAGCGCCGAAAGGGCGCCACGCGATAGGCCACGGGGGCCGCGAAGCGGTCGAGCGCGGGCGCCAGCAGCTCGGCCACGCGCGCCGGCGGGACGCGCTCGCGCACACCGCACATGACCAGCTCGAACAGCGCCATCTCGAGCGTGGCGGTCTCTTGCGGTGGCTCCATCTCTGCGAACTCGAACGTGCCCGAGGGCCAGCCGAACACGTCCAGCAGCTTGGTCTCCTGTTGGTACTCGAGGGCCTCGCGCAGCTGGTGCGGGGTGATGGCGCCCATGGACAACAGGATGGCCCCCTGCCGCCCTTGCCAGGCTCGCGCGCGCTGCAGGGAGTCGTGGAGCACGCGTGGCTCGATGACGCCGCGCTCGCAGAGGATCTGCCCGAGGCACTCCGACACGAGGTTGGAGCGCACCGAGCGCGGGACCCCGCGGCGGAAGAAGATGACCTTCTTGGGGCACTCGCCCGCGGTGGTCTCGCGCGGGTCCGCCGTGCACTGCAGCGCCAGGGCGCCGGTGGCGCGTGTCTCGAAGATCTTGACCAGCACCGTGGCGAACGGGGTCTCGGCCAGGCTCCCGCGCAACGCGCTCGAGCTGCTGAGCTGGACACCCACGTGGCGCTCCACCGCGTCGCCCTCGGAGGAGTCCGTCATGGTGTAGCGCCGGGTCTCCTCATGGGAACCGATGGCCAGCGATGGCGGCGGCACCGAGTCGGAGCGCAGCTCACGGCGGACGATGTTCTCGATGATGCGCAGGACACTCGCGTCCGAGACGTCTCCCACCAGGCACGTCAGCGCGCCGAGCCGTGCGGTCTCGCGCTGCAGGTCGAGCGCGTCCTCGGCCGCCCCCAGCAGCACCATGTGCGCTTGCTCGCCACCAGGTGCCCAGCGCAGTGACTCCACGGTCGCGGCTCCGTCGCGCCCCGGCAGCCGAAGCGCCACGCACACGATGTCCATGGGCCGCTGGACGAACGCGTCGATCGCGGCCTCACCCGAGGGGACGCCGACGCAGTCGTAGCCGGCACGGTCGACCGCGGACACCAAGCGCTGCCGGACAGCGCCATCTGGGAGCACCAGGAGCACGGAGTTCGAGACCACCACAGGGTGAAGGTAGCGGATCCGCGTAGGCCGGCCCAGCGGGTTCGTGGGCTACAGCCTCAACGGCAGAGCAGCGTGTCCATGACGCTGGCCTGCAGCGTGCACCCCGTGGTGCCCAGGCAGCTGCACGTGTAGAAGAGGACCTCCGTGCCACAGTTGGCCACCTGCCTGTCGAAGGGGCGCGGCCCACGGTCTTCCTGACACGTGCCGGAGCACACCATGCCAGGGGCCACGCAGCCCGTTCCGACCGGCTCGGGCTCGGTGGTGCCGTCGCAGTTGAAGTCCGCGATGCGAGCGGCGGCGGCGCAGCCCGGCATGCTCTCGGGGCAGTACGCGTAGTCGTAGAAGGTGGACTGTCCAGGGAAGACGTCTTCTTGGCCGTCGTGGCAGTCGTCCTTCGGCAGCGGGCCGCCGGAGCAGCCTGCGAAGGCCGTGCGGGTGTGACCGTCGTCGTCGGCGTCCTCCGCCGTCACGACGCCGCCGCCGCTCGAGCAATTGTTGTCGCGGCGGTCGCAGAGCTCCGGCGCGCCGGGGAAGAAGTCCTCCCCATCCCCCACCAAGTCGTTGCAGTCGACCATGCCGCCCACGGGCTGGACATCGGTGTACCCCGGCGGACAGGCCGCGCACGTCTCGAGCTCCGGCGCCCCGGTGAGCGCGAAGCCATCGTGGTCGCTGTCCAGCCAGCAGGTCCGTCCGCCCAGCCCCTCGTCCACGCCGCCGTTGCAGTTGTCATCGCTCCCGTTGCAGATCTCGGCGGACGGGGTGACCGAGCAGGCGCCCCACACCCCCGTGATGGCGTTGCAGCTCTCCACGCCCCCTGCACACACCCCCATGGCCGGGCAGGCGCGCGTCTCGGTGCCGGTGCACGCGCACTCGGTCTGGACCTCGCCGTCGCAGTTCTCGTCCTCGCAGCCGGTCCCGTTGGCCATGCAACCGGGGTCGCAGATCTCGGAGCGCAACGGCCCCACGTCGGCGGTCGTGTCGTCGCAGTCGAGGTCGTTCTCGGCCGAGTCCTCGGGAGGCGTGCAGGCCTGCACGGGTGCAGCGGTCATGTCGCCTGCGAGGTCGTGGTCCAGATCCGGATAGAACGTGCGCAGCACCTCTTCATCGACGAACTCGTCGCAGTCGTTGTCGCGTCCGTCGCAGCTCTCGGCCTCGTCCGGGTGCACGCTGGGGTTGAGGTCGTTGCAGTCCGACCCGCAGCTGTCGCCGTTGCAACAGCCCACGTCGGGGTAGTTGTCCATGTCCTGGTCACGGAAGCCGAAGGTGCGGGGGTCGCAGTCCTCGTCGTGGTTCGCGAGGTCGCACGCCTCGATGTTGCCCGGGAAGCGGTTGGAGTCGGTGTCGTCGCAGTCGTCGCCTCCACACGCCACGTCGCGGTGACCGTCGAAGTCCGCGTCCACGCACGCGCTCTGGCAAGCCCCGATGCCCTCGACGCACACCCCACCCGCACACGGTGCAGAGCCAGCCGCGCAGGCCATCGCTACGCAGACCTCCACCCCGTTGCAGAACACGCCATCGTCGCAGTCGGTGGGCGTGCTGCACGTGCGGCCCGCATCACCCGGCGGGCTCGTGGTCGGATCGCCCCCACAGCCGAAGACGACCAGACCCAGCACCAAGGCCGGCAGGAAAGCACGTGAGAGCATCGATTCCACCCGGACCGACGGTCTCATGAGCCCGCGCCGGTGTCCATGTCCCAGCTCCAAGAAACCGTTCCCCTTTCTGGAACATGTTCATCCACGAAATGTGGCTTCAACCGCTCGGTGTACCTTGGTAGGTTCGGCGACATGCCCGATCCACGCACCCGCACCGACCGCGTCCTCACGAAGGAAGAGCAACAGAGCCTCTCGCCGGAGCAGGTCCTCACCCTGCTCACCGAGGGCAACGCGCGCTTCGTCGCTGGCGACGTCACGCATCGTGACCACCGCGCCCAGGTGCGGGCCGCCGCGCTGGGACAGTGGCCCAAGGCCGTGGTGCTCTCGTGCCTCGACTCCCGCATCCCGGTCGAAGACGTGTTCGACTGCGGCATCGGCGACCTGTTCGTGGCGCGCGTGGCCGGCAACGTCATCAACGTGGACATCCTGGGCAGCATGGAGTTCGGCTGCGCGGTGGTGGGCGCCAAGGTGGTGCTGGTGTTGGGCCACGAGCACTGTGGCGCAGTCAAGGGCGCCATCGACCGGGTGGAGCTCGGCAACCTCACCGCGCTGCTGCGCAGCATCGAGCCGGCCGTGGACGCCGTCACCGGCTTCGAAGCCGACCGCACCAGCAAGCACGAGCCGTTCGTGCATCGCGTGGCCGAGGAGAACGTGCGCCTGAGCCTGCAGCGCATCCGCCGCGAGAGCGCCGTGCTGCGCGAACTCGAAGCGGAGGGACGCCTGCGCATCGTCGGGGCCATGTACGAGATGGAGACCGGCGTGGTCACCATGGTTCCCGAGTAGACTGTTCCCATGTCCAAGAAGCGCCGCGCCGACGAGAGCACCATCGAGAACCGCGTCTACCTGTTTCGCGAGCTAGCTGCCGCCTTCATCGCACGCGAGGGGGGCCTGCTGACGTCCGCGAAGCCGGAAGACCGCGAGCGCGCGCGTGCCGGGCTGGCCGAGGTGGCGCGCGTGGCGTGCCTGGTGGCCGACCTCGAGGACGCGACCCCGGACGAGCTGGCGAAGGCCATCGTGGGCGAATAGCCGGCGAGGTGAGGCGCGGAGCTCACCCTGGGGTGGCGGGGTCCTCGGGCGCGCTCGGCGTGACCGCGACGTAGAGCGCCAGCGTCATCGCGGTGGACGTCACCGTGCAGGTGGGCTCGCGCACGCTGGTGAGCAGGTCGCGCGCTGGGTCGACCGCCCGCGGGAGCTCGAACCGGTGTGTGAGCAACTTGGTGAAGTTCCATTCGATGGGCACGCCGCAGAGCTTCTTGGTGATGAGCTCTGCGATCTTCTGGTCGAGCAGCGCGGGCACCCACTCGATCTCGAGCGCCTCCACGTCGATCTGGAAGCGGAGGACCGCCTGCCCCTCGCGCATGGCGATGGAAGGCAGCAGCAGCGCCCGCACGGTGGTGACGGTCATGTCGAGCCCCCCGACCGGCAGCGACCAGCGCACCTTTCCCGGGCAGGCCACCCGCAGCCCGCGCCCCTCCACGAGCGCCACCTCGGTGGGCGCCGAGAGCACGAAGAAGCGGTCCGCATTCGAGTCCTCGTCGAGGCGAACCTTCAGCGGGAGAAGCTGCGTGAGGAACTCGAGGGCTTCTACATCCGTCAGGGTCGCGAGGATCCACATCTCTGCACCCTAGCAGTCGGGCGAAGCGGATCAGGCGCCAATCCACTTCTTGGGGTCGAGGCGCTCGTCGGCGCGCAGCTTGACCACGGCGAAGTCCACGAACGCACGCACGCGGGCGGGGGCCTCGGCGCCGGCGGCGTGGACCACGTGGATCGGAACCGGAGGCGGCTCCAGCTCGGGCAGGAGCACCACCAAGCGGCCCGCGCGGACGTCGGACGCTACCTGATACGACAGCGCGCGTGATGCCCCGGCCCGCGGCCGCCGCGCGGAGCGTCGTCTCGGTGCTGTTGGCCACGAGGCGCGGATCGATGGCCACGCGGTGCGACCTGCGGCCTCCAGCGAACACCCACTCGCGCGGAGCCTCGTCGAACGAGAACGCGATGGTGTCGTGCTCGCGCAAGTCGCTCACTCGCTGCGGAGTGCCACGAGCGGCGAGGTAGGCAGGTGACGCGACGAGCACGCGCCGCACCGCGCCCACCTTGGCCGCGCGGAGCGACGAGTCTTTCAGGTGGGCGATGCGCACCGCCACGTCGATGCCCTCGGCCACCAGGTCCACCACGCGGTCGGACAGGAAGGAGCGCGCGCGCACCTGCGGGTGGCGGCGCAAAAACGCGAGCAGCAGCGGGGCCACGTACAGGTTCCCGAACATGACCGACGCGGTGACTACCAGGTTGCCACGCAGCGCGGCGTCCTCGTCACGCAGCCCAGCCATCGAGGCCTCGGTGTCGGCCAGGATGCGCTTCGCGGACACGAGGAAGCGTGCTCCCTCCTCCGTGAGCGTCACCACCCGTGTAGTGCGGCGGAACAGCAGCGTGCCCAGCTCGGCCTCGAGGGCGGCCACGCTGCGGGTCACGGCGGCTGGCGAGCGCCCCAGCTTGCGGGCGGCAGGAGCAAAGCCCCCAGCATCAGCCACGGCGGCGAAGGTCGCGAAGGCGTCGAGGCGGTCCATGCGATTAGTGTGCAGCACGCAATAATCCATTGCCACGTGCACGTATTCCGCCGGACGGGTCGGAACGCCAAGCTGAGCGCATGGAAATCCTCACCCTCTATCGCCACCCCCTCTCCGGCCACTCCCACCGCGTGGAGCTCTTCCTGAGCTTGCTGGGCCTCCCGTTCCGCATGGTGGACGTGAGCTTCGCGGCGCGTGAGCACAAGGCCCCCGAGTTCATCGCCAAGAACCTGTTTGGACAGCTGCCCGTGCTGGAGCACGGCGCGCTCGTCATCCCCGACAGCATGGCGATCCTCGTCTACTTGGCGAAGACGTATGACACGACGGGACTCTGGCTCCCCGAAGAGCCCGCGCTCGCCGCCCAGGTGCAGCGCTGGTTCTCGGTGGCCGCCGGGCAGCTGGTGGAGGGCCCGGCGCGCGCGAGGGCTGCGGCGGTGTTCGGGCGCGACGTGGACACCACGGCCAACCGCGAGCTCGCACGCCACCTGTTCGCCACGCTGGACGCACACCTGGTCGCGGCAGGCCGACCCTTCTTCGTGGGTGAGCGCGCCACCGTGGCCGATCTCGCTCTCTACACCTACGTCGGCCACGCCCCCGAGGGCGGCGTCTCGCTCGCGCCGTTCCCTGCGCTGCGCGGCTTCGTCGGGGCCGTAGAGGCGCTGCCCGGCTTCGTCCCCATGCAGGCCACGGACACCGCCGCTGGGAGGGCAGCCGAGTGACCTCCCCGCGCACATGGCCGTTCCACCAAGGCGAGGTGCAGACCCAAGAGCGCGCGGGCGTGCGCGGCATGACCGAGCGCGTGGGCGGGTTCGTCCGCAGCACCATGCCCGACCAGCACCGGGACCTCTTCGAGCAGCTGCCCTACCTGGTCATCGGCGCGCTCGACGACGCGGGTCGCCCCTTCGCGAGCATGGCGGTGGGTGTGCCTGGCTTCATCGAGAGCCCGAGCCCCGGCACCCTGGTGGTGCACGCCACGCTGGCGGAAGACGACCCCGTGCGCGGCGGGTTGCGCGAGGGCGCCCCCATCGGTCTCCTCGGCATCGAGTTCGAGACCCGACGGCGCAACCGCGCCAACGGCACCCTCGCCCACGTGGAGCCGGGCATGTTCGCGGTGGACGTGGAGCAGAGCACCGGCAACTGCCCGCAGTACATCCAAGCCCGGAGCATCGAGACCGCCGTGCGCCGCCCGAGCGAGACGCAGCGCGAAGGCCCGCGCCTCTCCGCCCGAGCCCGGGCCATCGTCGCGGGCGCCGACACCACCTTCATCGCCAGCGCCTCCGCCGAGATCCGCCGCGACGGCGTCCACGGCTGCGACGTCTCCCACCGTGGTGGCAAGCCCGGCTTCTGGCGCGCGCAGACCGTGCACGGCGGCACGCGCCTGACGATGCCGGACTTTGCAGGCAACCGGTTCTTCATGACGCTGGGCAACGTGGCAGAGAACCCGCGTGTGGGCGTGGCCTTCGTGGACTTCGCCACGGGCGACTGGCTGTCCCTCACGGGCCGCGCCGAGGTGCAGTGGGAGGGCAGCGAGCTGCGCGCGTTCGAGGGCGCCGAGCGCCTGCTGCACGTGGACGTGGAAGGCGGCGTGATCCTCGGCGGAATGATCCCCTTCAGGTGGTCCGCTCCGGAGTACGCGCGGCAGCTCACGCGGACGGGCGCGTGGTGACCTACTCGAAGTGGATCAGCGTGACGTCGAACACCAGCGTCCCCTGCGGAGCGCGGGGGTTGCTGGCATAGGCCAGGTCCGCGGGGACCCAGAAGCGGCGCTTCTCGCCCACCACCATCAGCTGGAGCCCCTCCGTCCAGCCGGGGATGACGCCGTTCAGCCGGAACGTGGCGGAGCGGCCGCGCGCCACCGACGAGTCGAACATCTGCCCGTCCGTCGTCCACCCGCTGTAGTGCACCGTGACCGTGCTCGAGGCTTCGGGACGCTCGGTGCCGGAGCCCGCGCGCAACACCCTGGACGCCAGCCCCGTGGCGGTGACCTCCGCATCGGATGGCGCAGCCGCCACATCAGCGGGGACCTCGGGCGGCGACGCCTCGATGGCGATCAGCTCCACGTCGTAGACCAGCGTGCCCGCAGGACGGCCCGGAGCGCCGTCGTACGCCAGCGACTCGGGGATCCAGAGGCGGCGTCGCTCGCCCACGGTCATCAACTGCAAGCCCTCCGCCCAACCCGCGATCACAATCGAGAGCAGGAACTCGCTCGGGACACCCCGCTCCACGCTGCTGTCGAACACCTCACCGTCCGTGGTCCAGCCCACGTAGTGCGCGATGACGACGTCCTGAGCACGGGGACGCGGCCCGCCGTCACCCTCCCACAGCACCTGCGACGCGAGCCCGGAGGCCGTGGTCTCTGCGTGCGCGGGTGGGCGCGCGACATCCACTGGAGCCTCGAGCGACAGCGGCGGTCGAGGCCCACCACGGCCACGCGCGGGCGCGGCGGCCCGTCCCTCCGGAGTGGGCGTGACGACGGGGACCTCCATCCCCTCCACCGACGCTGAGCTCCCGGAGGGGCTCGCACCACCGCAGCCGAGGAGGAGACCGCTGCACAGGGGCAGTGCCAAGGCGAACGGAGCGACCAAATAGCCCGAAGCCAGGTGCATGTCGGGTTGCTACCCGAGCGCGCGGAGCATGTCGACCCCCAGCGAGCGCTGGGCATGTCGCCAGCGAAAGCGTGTGATAACGTGAACGAACCATGATGTAGGCAAGTGTAGCGAACACGGCACACCCGGCATCGAAGCAAGGCGCAAACCACATGACCGAGCTCGCGATCAGCATTCCGGACAGCCTCTTCAGCGCGCTGCGAAAAGCGCCGCACGAGGTCGCCCGCGAGATGCGCATTGCGGCTTCGATTCACTGGTACCAACAGGGCACAATCTCGATGGAGCGAGCGGCAGAGACGGCAGGGATGGACAGACCACAGTTCCTGGCGGAGCTCGCGCGCCGACGAGTCGATGTGTTCGTCGTGGACGAGGAGGACCTCACTCGGGAGCTCGAGCGTGTCTGACCTCGCGATCGTCAACGCGTCTCCTCTCGTGTTTCTCGGCAACGCGGGACATCTGGAACTCCTTCGTGCAATCGGATCAAGAAGGTTCGTGGTGCCGCATGCCGTGTTCGAGGAGGTGGTCTCCTCGAAGCACTGTGACCGCGCAAGCGTTGCGGTAAAGCAAGCTGAGTGGCTCGAGCGCGCGACGGCGGGTGGCGTCCCTGCCCCGGTGGCGGCTTGGGACCTCGGCCCTGGCGAATCCGAGGTGATCGCGCTGGGCCTTGCAAACCCAGCCGCCAGACTGGTCATCGACGACCTGGCCGGCCGAAAATGTGGACTCGCGCTGGGACTCGACATCATCGGAACCCTGGGCGTCGTCATCGCAGCTCATCGTCGAGGGGTCGTCGCCGACCCGGCGCTAGTCTTCAGCGAGTTGCGTGCGGCTGGCATGTGGGTCTCGGACGCCGTCATCGCTACCGCTCTACGTATTGCAGCAGGAGCCGAGTGAGTTGCGGGGCGTCTGACCTGGCGGTGGGGGAGTTCCTCGTGGTGACCTCTGCCGCGAGGGGTGACCGCCTCGTTCTATACGGCCGCGTCACCAGCGACATCTGCGTGGGGGATGACCTCGAAGCCGTCGGGCCAGGTGGTCAATCGGTGCGGATTCGTGTGGACAGCATCCACGCATTCGGCCGCACGTTAGAACGCGTTGGGTCCAACTGGAGCGTCGAGCTTCACACGATACCAGTCGAAATTCCGCTCCGCGACGTTCCAAAGATGACAGCAGGGTGGTCGGTACGAGAGGTGAATTCCGCGCCTTAGCTGGCGGGCAGGCGCCACTCCTACCGCGCCTTCTTCGCGCTCAGCCGCGCCACCGGCACCGTCGCGTCACCGCTGACCAGCGGCGAGAAGAAGTTGTCCTTCTTCATGTGCTCGTCCACGCGGAACGCGAACTTGTAGCTGGGCGCGGACCGCATGCTGCAGTCGGTGCGCTCGCAGAAGCGACACGTGGTGCCCACGCGCACGGCCAGCTTGCGGTCCACCATGGGCATGTCGTCGGCGTAGGCCAGGTGCTTGGCGGCGTCGGCGTGGGTGCCGAGGCCGATGCTGTAGGCAGTGCCGCGGGCCATGCTGCCGCGCGAGGGCTCGGCCACCACCTTGGCAAAGCAGAAGTAGGTGCTCTGGTCGGGGTACTCGCTGTACTGCCGCGTGATGACGCTGGGGTTCAGGAAGGCCAGGTGCACGGCCATCTTGGGGCAGCTGCCGGCGTGCTGGGCAAAGCGGATTCCGTCGCCCGAGTAGCGCTTGCTGATGTTGCCGGCCACGTCCACGCGCAGGAAGTGCATGGGCAGGCCGCGGCGCTTCGGGTCGGCCAGGTTGCACATGCGGTGCGCCACCGTCTCGTAGGACGACTCGAACATCTGCGTGAGCAGGTCCACGTCGTAGCGCGTGCGCGTCACCGCCTCGAAGAACTCGGCGTACGGCAGCAGCAGCGCGCCCGCGAAGTAGTTGGCGAGGTGGATCTTGATGAGCCGCGCCGTCTCGCCGTGCCGCACCGGGAAGCGCGAGATCACCTCTTGATGGAGGGCCTCGCGGTCGAACAGGCGCAGGGCGATGGTGCTGGCCAGCTGGAAGCGCAGGCGCTGCTCGAAGAGCTCGTCGCTCACGGTGAGCACCTGCGACTCGGCGTCCCAGCGGCGGATGACGGAGCTGTCCTGGCCCGCCGTGGCGGTCTTCACGGCCACGTCGAAGTGCTCGCGCAGCACGCGCACCAGGTCGCTGCTGCGGGTGCCCGCGTCCAGCTTCGTGTCGCGGCGCAGCTGCTCGGCGCGCTCCTCCAGGTGCCCGAACCAGTTGTCGTGCTGCTCGAGGAAGTCGGTGACCTCGTCGAAGGGGCTGTAGTCGAAGCGCAGCGAGTCTTCCTCGTCGTCGTCGGCCTCGCGCCGCGCCAGCCCCGCCAGCACGTTGTCCAGCTGCGTGCGGGTGTTCTTGTAGAGGTTGAAGAGCGCCGTGATGGTGGTGACCACCTTGGGCTCCGCGCCGATGCCCGTGAGGTCGTCCTCGGTGAGGTTGAGCGAGCGCATGAGCGGCTCGTCCAGCAGGCGCGCCAGGCCGTCGTCCACGCGCGGCTCGCCCAGCGACGCCATGAACTCCTCCATGCTGACCTCGAACAGCTCGAGCGCCTTGAACAGCAGGGGCAGCTGCATGGCGCGCTTGCCCTTCTCGATGAGGCTCAGGTAGGCCGGCGAGATCTCGAGGCGCCGCGCCACCTCACCTTGCTGGAGGCCGCGCGCCATGCGCAGCTCGCGGAGCCGGGCGCCCATGGCCGCGTGGTTGGTCTTCATCGACATCGGGGGGGTTCCAGCACGCCGAGCGGGCTTTACAAAACACCGGAGCGCGCAGGGCCTGTTTACGACATCTTTACAAGGACCGCCAGGGATGAGTTGAATCGGGCACTGGGCACCCCGGACTGAAGTCCGGGGCAGCATCCCAGGCCTGGACAAGGGCGGAAGTCCGCCCCTAGCGGGGCCGGACTGCGTGATGGGGAGCCAGTTCCATTCTTCCGAGAACTCCCTTGGAACCTAGAGGCTGGGCCCCACGGGTCGCCAGCTCTCGCTCGCGCAGTCCGGCCCCGCAGGGGCGGACTTCCGCCCCTGCCGAGGCCTGGGATGCTGCCCCGGGTTTCAACCCGGGGTGCCCAATGAGCCCTGCCTCCAAGCCTTCAGGCCCTGCTACCCAGCATCAAGTGACTTGCCCCAAGGGGCTTCGCCACCAACCACCGACACCGGCTTGACCACCCCACCCCGTATGTTACGCACAACGGCAAGGTCCGCCGCCGTGTGAAGCTGTAAAGCACCGCAACCAAGGCCGACCACCCCATGACCCTTACCCGGCTGCCCCCTGTGCAGCCCCGACACGAGGTATTGACCATGAGCGAGCGCCCCCAGATCGTCCCCGTCGGCAAGGTCCCCGAGTTGGGCAACGTGCCCGAGAAGATGCACGCCTTCGTCATCCGCCCCGAGCGCTTCGGCGAGCCGAAGAAGTCGTTCGTGCAGGAGGAGATGCCCGTGTGGAAGGCCGGCCCGGGCGAGGTCCTCGTGCAGGTCATGGCCGCCGGTGTGAACTTCAACGGCATTTGGGCGGGCCTCGGTGAGCCGGTCAACATCCTCAAGGCGCACGGGCTCGACTTCCACATCGCGGGCTCCGATGCGTCCGGTGTGGTGTGGTCCATCGGCGAGGGCGTCACCGGCTGGAAGGTGGGCGACGAGGTGGTGGTGCACTGCAACCACCTGGTGGAGCCCGGCGCTTCGGACCTGCAGACCATCTGGGGCTACGAGACGCCCGACGGGTCGTTCGCGCAGTTCACGCGCGTGCAGGCGCAGCAGCTCTTGAAGAAGCCGCCCCAGCTCACCTGGGAAGAGTCGGCCAGCTACGGCCTCACGTACTACACCGCGCACCGCATGCTCGTGGACCGCGCCAAGGTGCAGCCGGGCGAGGTGGTGCTCATCTGGGGTGCCGGCGGCGGCCTCGGTGTGTTCGCCGTGCAGCTCGCGGCCGTGATGGGCGCGCGCCCCATCGCCGTGGTGTCGAGCGAGGACAAGGCGCAGCTCTGCATGGACCTCGGCGCGGTGGGCGTCATCAACCGCAACGACTTCCCCGCGCTCCAGTACAAGGACGGCATGACGCCGGCCGAGGACGCCGAGCACCAGAAGGCCATGAAGGCCTTCGGCAAGCGCATCTGGGACATCCTGGGCGAGCGCACGGGCCCGGACGTGGTGTTCGAGCACGTGGGCAAGACCACGTTCCCGGCCAGCGTGTTCCTGGCCAACAAATTCGGCCGCATCGTCATCTGCGGCGCCACCACCGGCTACAACCTGACGTTCGACGTGCGCCACCTGTGGATGCGCCAGAAGCAGATCATCGGCTCGCACTTCGCCGACGCGGACTCGTCGCGCCGCGCCAACAACCTCATGCTGCAGGGCAAGGTGAAGCCCGTCATGACGCGCCTCTTCACGTGGGACGAGATCCCGCAGGCGCACCAGCTCATGTACGAGAACAAGCTGCACGGCACCGTCTCTTGCCTTGTGGGCGCACCGCGCCCAGGTCTCAAGAACTACGCCGAGACGCTGGCCGCGATGAACGCGGGCTGAGCTCGAACCTCCCCTTCCCCCCTCACTCGGAGTCTCAAGCGAACCATGGAGCGAGTCCTCGAAGCCCTCGGCGCCGTCTATCAAAAGGCGCTCGCCAACCTGAAGACCAAGGTCGTGGTGAACGGTCGCCTGAACGGCGATCGCTTGAACGACGAGCAGCTGGCCGCGCACGCGCTGGCCTACCTGGCGACGGAGCTCGAGGCCTGCCGGCAGCTCTCCGCGTGGGCCGCTCGTGTGGGTGGGGAGTTCGAGGGCAAGGTGGCGCGCGCCTACGTGGGTGAGCTGGCCCGCAACCTGCGCGGCGGTGTGGATCTCGGCGCCTGCGAGAACATCGCGCTGGCCGACCTGGGGCTCACGGACGCAGACCTGGCCGACACGCTGCTGCACCCCGAGGTGCAGGCCTTCAGCGCCGCGCACTCCACGGGCGCCATCTACCTCGAGATCGCGCAGCACGCGCGCGACAAGGGCTTCGGCAACGTCGGGCTCGACGACGAGATGCTGGAAGAGGTACGCGCGCAGTTCGCGAAGTTCTCGGATCAGAAGGTGATCCCCATCGCGCAGGACGTGCACCGCCAGGACAAGCTCATCCCCATGGACATCCTCGAGCAGATGGCCGAGCTGGGCGTGTTCGGCCTGACCATCCCCGAGGAGTACGGCGGCCTGGGCCTCAGCAAGGTGGCCATGTGCGTGGTCACCGAGGAGCTCTCGCGCGGCTACATCGGCGTGGGCTCACTGGGCACGCGCAGCGAGATCGCGGCCGAGCTGATCATGGGCGGCGGCACCGAGGCGCAGAAGCGCGAGTGGCTGCCCAAGCTGGCGTCCGGTGAGGTGCTCTCCACCGCCGTGTTCACGGAGCCCAACAACGGCAGCGACTTGGCCAACCTGACCACGCGCGCCGTGAAGCAGGCCGACGGATCGTACGTGGTGAGCGGCGCCAAGACGTGGATCACGCACGCGGTGCGGGCCGACGTGATGACGCTGCTGGCGCGCACCAACCCGGACGCGCCGGGCTACCAGGGGCTGTCGATGTTCCTGGCCACCAAGACGCGCCTGGGCGGCGAGGCGGGCGAGCCCGAGTTCGTGGACAAGGGGCTCACGGGCACCGAGATCAAGGTGCTGGGCTACCGCGGCATGAAGGAATACGAGCTGAGCTTCGACGGCTTCAGCGTGCCCGGCGAGAACCTGCTGGGCGGAGAAGAGGGCGCGGGCTTCAAGCAGCTCATGCGCACCTTCGAGAGCGCGCGCATCCAGACCGCGGCGCGCGGCGTGGGCGTGGCGCAGGCGGCGCTCAACGACGCCATTCTGTACGCCACGGAGCGCGAGCAGTTCGGCGGGCCCATCTTCCAGTTCCCACGCGTGGCGCGGAAGATCGGCCGCATGGTCACCCGCATCCAGGCGGCGCGTCAGCTCACGTACTTCAGCGCACGCGAGAAGGACATGGAGAAGCGCTGCGACCTCGAGGCCGGTATGGCCAAGCTGCTGGCCACGCGCGCGGCGTGGGAGTCCGCCGACGCCAACGTGCAGATCCACGGCGGCAACGGCTTTGCCGAGGAGTACACCGCGTCCCGCCTGCTGGTGGACGCGCGCGTGCTGAGCATCTTCGAGGGTGCCAACGAGATCCAGGCGCACGTGGTGGCGCGGCGCCTGCTCGAGATCTGACGCGGCTCGCCGGGCCTGCGCTGCAGTCCCGAGTCGCTCACGGCGATGGAACGCTGGAAGCACGAGAGGGCCCACTAGGGGCCCTCTCGCGCTTCACTTATCGTTCGCTAGCGAGGGCTACTTCTTCTTCTTGGCGGCGCGCTTGCCTAGCTCGTCGCCCTGCGCGGGAGAGCCCGGCACGGGGGAGTCGTAGCGCTTCTTGCCCTCGGCCAGCTGCTCCACGAGGCGCTCACGGATCTCGGGGCGACCACCGGCCAGGATGCGCGCGGCGAGGAAGCCCGCGTTCTTTGCGCCGTCGATGGCCACAGTGGCCACGGGGATGCCGGGCGGCATCATGACGGTGGAGAGCAGCGCGTCCATGCCGTCGAGCGCGGTGGACTTGAGCGGCACGCCGATGACCGGGCGCGTGGTGTGCGCGGCGACGACGCCCGCGAGGTGGGCCGACATGCCGGCGCACGCGATGAAGACCTCCACGCCAGCGGCCTCGGCGGCCTCGACGTAGGCCACGGCGTCGTGCGGCGTGCGGTGCGCCGACAGCACGCGCAGGTCGTTCGAGATGCCGAGCTCGTCGAGGACGTCACGCGCCTGCACGACGACCGGGAGGTCGCTGGGGCTGCCCGTCATGATCGCGACGAGGAACGTGGGCGCGCTCGGTGCAGCGAGGGTGGTGGCTTCGGACTCTTGCTTGTGGGACTTCTTCTTGGACACCGTGGTCTCCTGTGGGGTGACGAGCGTGGGGGGTGGGGCGGCGCGGACGTCAGCGTCGAGGCGCCTGAACGGCATGGCGTGCGTCGGCGACCGACGCGAGGATGGCGCGGGCACGCTCGATGAAGCGCTCTCCGGCCGGAGTCGGGGTCATGCCGCGCGCGGAGCGGATGAAGAGTTCGGCGCCCAGCTCGTCTTCGAGCGCACGCAGGCGACGCGTCAGCGGCGGCTGGCTGATGTGCAGGCGCTCGGCGGCGCGCACCATGGCACCCTCTTCGGCGATCGCGACGACGGTCTCGAGCTGTTCTAGCGACACGCGCCGAAGCGTAGCGCGAGAAGGCGCCGAGAGCGACCCATGCCGAAGGGGTATGGGTGCTGCGGAGGCACCCCCGCTAGCCTGGGCTGATGCACGGACGCATCTCGATCCTCTCCCCGAAGCACCAAGACGCGATGCGACGCGCGGGCCGTGTGGCGGCCGAGACGCTGGCCGTGGCGGCGCGCGCGGTCGCGCCGGGGGTGACCACGGCGGCGATCGACGCGCTGGTGGCCGCGGACACCAAGGCGCGCCGGGGGCGCTGCGCTCAGTACCACTACCGTCAAGGGCGCTTGGTGTTTCCCGCGCACGTGTGCACGTCGGTGAACGAGGTGGTGTGCCACGGCATACCCGGCCCACAGGTGCTGCGCGAAGGAGACATCGTGAACGTGGACGTGACCACCGAGCTGCACGGCTGGCACGGCGACACCTCGCGCACCATTGCGGTGGGGGCCGTCTCGCCCGAGGCCGCCCACGTGACGGCCGTGGCCGCGCGCGCGCTCGAGGTGGGCATCGCGCAGGTCCGGCCCGGCGCCCATCTGCACGAGGTGGGTGCCGCGATCGAGGAGTACGCGCGGACGGAAGGCTGCAGCGTCGTGCGCGACTTCGGGGGCCACGGCATCGGCCGCAGCATGCACATGGCGCCGCACGTGCCGCATCACCGCTGCAGCACGCCTGGGCCACGTCTGGTGCCTGGGATGTGCTTCACGATCGAGCCCATGCTGTGCCTCGGGGCGCCGCAGGTGCGGGTGCTGCCCGATGGCTGGACCGTGGTGACCGCAGACGGCGCGCTGTCCGCGCAGGCGGAGCACACCATCCTGGTCACCGAGAGCGGCGTCGAGGTGCTGACGCTCGCGCCCGAGAGCTGAGCCTCAGGTGCCGCAGCGCCCGATGTTGATGGGCCCGATGGCGTCGTCGAAGGCACCATTTCCGACCTGGAAGCACTCTGTTCCGGTAGGGCAGGTGACCCGTGGGGACGTGTCGTCCGGGTCACAAATCTGTTGGCAGACGTAGCCCTGGGCGCCCGACTGGTCGCCACAGGTCCAGTCGTATCCGCAGATGTACCCCGGGGCGCAGCCAATGGGAGTTGGGTATGTGTCCCCGTTCTCAATCGAGCAGGGCTCGAGGTGGTGGCGTGGGTCCGCTTCGAGCTCGAGGCAGTCCGTGAAGACCGCCTCGATCTCGGAGTCCCCGATGGGCACGCAACTCAGACCGGACGGGCACCCAACATCGTCGAACGGGTTGCAAGGGATAGAGCAAAGGTGCACGTCGGGCTCGGAACCAAGCCCGAGGCCTGGAACGCACCGAGAGTCGGGGTGCACCGTGGTTGCGCAGATCGGGTCATCGGTCGCTACGCCACCATCGCCAACGCCCAGAGTGCACGGCGTCCGGCAATAGGCGACCCCACCCTGTGAGCGTGCCGAATAGCAGATGTCGATGTTGCTGGCCGTGTCCGTGCACTCGTCGCCCGGGTCATGATTGGTGGGGCACTCCTCGAGCGTGGGGTACGACGGGGGGATGCCGGAGTTGTCGAGCGTCCCATCGAGAGGGTTGGCCACGCGGATGTCCGGGTCGGGGCAGTGCAAGGGCACGCCCGTGTCGCCCGCGTCGCTCACGTCTCCGTCTGCGCCGCCGTCACTGGGGCCCGCATCCACGCCAGCGTCCACTGGGCCCGTGATGACGCCCGCGTCGACGCAAGCACCCGCGCGGCAGGTCTCGTCGCTGTCACACATGATGCCGGCGCAAGTGTTCTCGAACACCAGGTCCACTCGCAGGGTGCGACCAGACACGTAGCTGCCGCGCACGCGCACCGTGGCGGTGGCGTTGCTCACCGTGTTGACCGCGGTGGCGTCCACGGCCCAGCGGCGCGAGACGTCGCCGTTCAGCGGGGCCACCGTGACGTCGATGGGGAACGTGTACGACTCGCCGGCGCCCACCATGAGGGTGACGTCGCGCGAGGGGTTCTCGAGGCCAGCGTCACCCGCCGCGCCGCCGCGGACCACGACGCGCACGGACGTGGTGTCGTTCCGCCACGAGGACTCGGCGTCGATGCTGACGACCACCTGCGTGACCTTGTCGGCACAGCCGGCCGCGCTGGCAGAGAGCGCCACCAAGCACGAGAGCGCGAGCGCGCGAACCTTCCCGCTCATCGTCCGGCCTCCTGCAGCGCGAAGACGGTCCCCACGTCGGAGCTGGCGTAGCCGCTGCCCCCACCACCGGCCAACAGCACGGTGAGCACCACGGCGGCGGCCACCACCACCACGCTGGTGGTGATGAGCGCGATGCGGCGAGGGCGGTGGGAGCGCTCTTCCCGGAGGTCGGCCCCGGGAGCGGCGACGGCCGGCTCTGATGCGGCCGCCACGGCAGTGGGCGCAAGCTCGGGGTTGGCGCGGCGGGCAATGGCCTCACGCAGCGCGCGGATGCGAGACTCTACCTGGGCGCGGTTCTCGGCGGCCGGCATGGCCTCGAGGTAGCGCTCGAACGCGTTCACCGCCTCCTCGTCGCGGCGCAGGCGGTCGTAGCACTGCCCCATGTTGTAGAGCAGGGCCGCGCGGTTGCTGCGGCGATAGGCACGCTCGAAGCTCTCGAGCGCGTCCTCGTAGCGGCCGGCGTCGTAGGCGGCCACGGCAGCATTGAAGAGGGCGCGGGCCTCGGCCTCGGCCAGCTCTTCGTCGGTGGCGGCGGGCTCCATGAGCTGGGCCGAGACGACCGGCACGAACGCCAGCGACAGCCCGACCAGGACCGCCCCGAGCGCCCACGAGGAAACACACCACCGCCTACCGATAGTCACCATGAAGCAAGATCTCCCGAGCACCCACCACCATCACCCACGCTGAGCACGCCACGCATGGCGCATGCTCTACGCTGTTCCCGGCAGGATGCCACATGCCGCGCGCCCGGCGCTAGGGCCGCGCGGCATATGGCAGGGGCATCAGGCGTCCTTGCGAACCAGCACCACGCGGTACGTGTCCGTGCCGTCCACCATGCGCTGGTAGAGCATGGTGTCGGGGTTGCGCGCGAAGTTCTTGAGGGCCACGTCGGCCTGGCCGCGACGCACCTTGCCGACCACGGGGATCTTGAAGCCGTGGAAGGCGGTCATGCACTGGTCCACGTAGGTGTCGATGCGCGCCTTGTCCTGGTCGCGCGCCGCGATGGCCTCGGCGGTGACGTCATCCTGCTCGCGCACGTGCATGCCGATGCTGGCGAGGTAGTCCATGCAGGGCTGCCACGTGGAGTCTGGGATCGCGTTGCCCCACACCAGGAAGCCACCGGGCTTCAGCAGGCGATGGGCTGTCTTGAAGAAGCGCTCGTCCTCTTCGGTGACCTGCCCCGCGTGCTCGGTCACGTGCGTCTCGTTGACCGCGACGAAGTCGGCGCTGCCATCGGGAATGGTGAGCTGCGTCGCATCGCTGCAGGTGGCCACGAGCCGCCCGCCCAGCTCGGGAACGAACTTGCGTCGGCACGTGAAGATGGCGGCCTGCTGCATGTCCACCGCCTCGTAAGTGGCCTTCGGGAGGACGTTGGAGCAAACGTGGTGAGCCCCCGCGCCAGTACCACAGCCCATCTCGATGATGTGCACCTTGCCGTTGCGCGCCGCGATGTACTCCTGCGCCTCGGCGAAGTGATAGAGGCCCGTGTAGGCGTTGCGCCCGAAGCGCTGTGGCTCGGACGGCTTGGTGGGTGACGCGCCCCAGCGCTCGGGCCAGGTGTACCCCCAGGTGTTGAAGGTGAACTCATAGCGCTGACCGTGCTCGTCCTTCACCTCGCCCATGGAGCGATAGAGGGCATAGAGCAGCGAATAGAGTGAGCGCTTGTCGTAGTCGTCTTCGGACACGTCTCCGTCCGACACGGAGATCTTGCTCTTACGCTCGGCCGCTGCGCTGAGGATCCAAGCGCCCACGATGAATTGCAGTTGTGTTTTCGAGTAGTCAGACTTGTTGCTGAGCGCGGTCAAGATATCCAAACGGGGGCCTCTTCTTTCGTTTTCGCTGTCTGGGGGACCGGGGACAGTACTGGAATCCATCAGAATGAGCGAATGGTATCTCGGCGCGGACACGCGGCGCTTGCAGGAGGCGTGATGCGGATGCGGAACGATGCACACGCGACCCGGGACCCCTGGGAATAGGCTCCGCGGGAGGTGCGGTTGCTGGCCGCGGCAAATGCTCTGTGGTAGCCGCGGAGTCGTGACCCCCATGAAGCAGCTCTCTCCCTGCCCATCCCCTCCATCCTCGTCCCGCACGGCAGGTTGGGCCTGTGTATCCGCCACGCTGGCCCTCGGGCTGCTGGTGGCCTGCAGCGGTGACGACACGGCCCCGGCGGCGGACCCGAGCGCAACCCCGGCCGCGGCGGCGCCGGGTGAAGGCCCAGCGGTGGCGGCGGCTCCCGAGCAGCCCGTGGCGCCACCTGCACCACCCCCCGAGCGCGCCCCGGCGCCCGACGGAACGCGCGTGCACATGGACCTGGTCACGCTCCAGCACCTGGCCGACGTGGACGTGGACGGGCTCTTCATCGACTTCGGCACGCCTGCCCGCATGAAGTACACCTCGGGCAACTGGAGCAGCGGCTTCACCCGGGACCACGAGAGCGCGGGCGTCACGTGGACGGGCTTCGGCACGCTCGGGCGGGTGTTCTTCCCGGCGGAGGACGCGAGCGCACGCAGCATCCACGTGCGGCTGAAGGGCGTGGGCGGCACCCGGCTGATCGCCTTCGTGAACGGCACGGAGGTGGGCGGCGGTCCGGTGGAGCCCGGGGACTACCGCGACGTGCGCCTCGAGGTGCCTGCGGCCGTGATGCGCCGTGGCGAGAACACGCTGCTGCTGCGCGGGGACGCCGTGAGCCCCGTCTCGGGCGAGGACGTCTCGTTCGCGCTCGACCGCATCACCATCACGCGCGCCGACCGGGCGGAGCAGCCCGAGCCCTTGCCGCCCCTGCTGCGCGAGGTGAACGCGGGCGTGGCGCGCAGCGCGCTGGCGCTGCCGGCTGCGGGCAACCTCTCCTACTACCTGGAGGTGCCGGCGGGCGCCTCGCTGGTGCTGGGCGCCGCCCGCGCCGACGCAGGCGAGGGAGAGCGCAGCGCCGAGGTGCGCGTGACCACCGACGGCGCCGAGCCACGTGTGCTGGCCACCGTGCCGCTGGCGGACCGCTTCGTGGACCAAGCGCTGAGCCTCGCGGACTTCGCCCACCAGCACGTGCGCGTGGAGCTGCGCGGGGTGGGCGGCGCGGTGGCCTTCAGCGACGTGCGCGTGGTGGTCCCGGCGCCAGCGGTGGAGCCCCTGGCGCAAGACGCCCGCAACGTCATCGTGCTCACCGTCGACACGCTGCGCGCCAGCAAGCTGCGCACGTACAACCCGCGATCGCGGGTGCGCACGCCCGCGCTCGACGCCTTCGCCACGAGCGGCACCGTCTTCGACCGCGCGCAGAGCCCGGAGAACTGGACCAAGCCCTCGGTGGCCAGCATCCTCACGTCGCTCTACCCGGCCACGCACAACGCCAAGTACGACACTTCGTCGCTGCCGCCCGGCGCGCTGCTGGTGTCCGAGGTGCTGGAGCAGGCGGGCTTCGCGACGGCGCAGTTCTCGGCGAACGGCTACGTGTCGGACCGCTTCGGCTTCGCGCAGGGCTTCAACACCCACGTGAACTACATCCGTGAGACGCGCAGCACGGAGGCCGAGACGGTGTTCCGCGAGGCCGGCGACTGGATCGAGCAGCAGGTGGCGCGGCAGCGCGCCGCGGCCACGGAGGGCGAGCCGCCGCCACGCTTCTTCACGTACATCCAGACCATCGACCCGCACGTCCCGTACGACCCGCCCACCAGCTTCTTGGACATGTACTTCGAGGGCCCCTACACGGGCCAGGTACGCAACCGGATGACGGGTGACCTGCTGGGCCGCGCCAAGGAGAACCCGCCGCGCGTGGTGTTCACCGACGAGGACAAGCTGCGCCTCGAGGCGCTCCACGACGCCGAGATCAGCTACCACGACCACCACTTGGCGCGCTTCCTCGCGCGCATCGAGCAGCTGGGCCTGAACGAGAACACGCTCTTCGTGATCACGTCGGACCACGGCGAAGAGTTCAACGAGCACGGCAGCTGGGGCCACGGGCACTCGGTCTACCAAGAGCTACTGCACGTTCCGCTCATGATCCGCTGGCCTGGCGTGGCGCCCGCCGGAGCGCGCGTGCGCGACGTGGTCACCACCATGGACATCGCGCCCACCATGCTGGAGGCGCTGGGCATGGCTTCGCCGCCCGACTTCGAGGGGCGCTCGCTCATGGGCTACCTGCGCGGGGCGCCGCCGCCCGGCCCGCACGTGGCGTTCAGCGACTATCAGGAGACGCGGCGCGTGATCCGCAGCGGGGACGCCAAGCTCATCTTGCGCAGCAACGGGACGCACGTGCTGTTCGACCTGGCCACCGACCCGGGCGAGCGGCGCGAGCTGAACGGCAGCGCGAACCCGGTGACCATGCGCACGCTGCGCATCTTGTCCGGGGTGTTCCTGGGAGCGGCAGACCGCCGAGGCTGGATCCTGGGGCGTTCGGGCGAGGCGCGCTCGCTGCGAGGCAACGTGCCCATGACGCGCGAGCTGTGCCTGCAGCTGGCTGCGCTGGGCTACATCGTGGGCGACTGCGAGACGTTCCCGAGCGAGCGCCCACGCCGCTGAGGCGCTCGGCCCTGGTCAGTGTCGCTCGAGCGCGTGGACGGTGAGCGTGACCTCCACCCGCTCGGCGCCCCGGCGCGCGGTGATCCGATGGACGCCCTCCACCGGGAGCCAGCTGGCCTCACCCACGGGGAGCGGGTTGCCGTTGATCTCCCAGCGCACGTCGGAGGCCACCGGCGCGCTCGAGCGCAGCTCGGTGGGCGTGGGGCGCAGCGGGTCCACCCACCACTCGGCTCCGTCGGACGGGTGCTCGATGCGCAGCGGACCGTCGGCGCGCGCCGCTTCACCCACGAGCCAGCCCTCCCCGCGTGCCCACTCGGCGCCGCGCGCGTCGAGCAGCACGGTGCCGCTCTCGTCGTGCAGCATGCAGGACTCGGTGGGCACACGCCCCGGCACGAAGCGCTCGGCGATGGTGGTGGAGCAGCCCGCGTGCGGCAGCTGCCCCGAGAGCGCGCACACGGGCACCGTCTCGCTGAGCGGCGTCGCGTCCAGGGCCTCACGCTGGTCGTCCACGCCGCGCTGGGCACGCGCGGCCGCGAGGATGCGTGCGGCCACGGGCGCGGCCCCCTCGAAGCCGCTGACTCGCTCGAGGGGCGCGCCGCCCGGGTCGCCCAGCCAGACCACCACCACGGTGCGGGCGTCGAAGGCCACGGCCCACGCGTCGTGGTAGCCGCTCGAGGTGCCCGTCTTGAGCGCGAAGGGCTCGCCGCCTGCCTCGGCCTCGAGGTCGCGCCCGAAGGCCAGACGCCGCGCCGTGCCGTCGGCGAGGATGTCCAACGTGGTGGCCGCCGCGAGCGGCTCGAAGGTGCGCGTCTCGACGGGGGGCTCAGCATCGCTCGCGGCGCCCCCTTCGGCGGGTGCCTCGGCAGGAGCGCCGGGCATGGCCTCGCTCGCGCCAGCGTCGCCTGCGGACGCAGGCTCCGAGTCGTCCGCGGGTGCCTGCGGGTAGCGCTGCAGCGCCACCATGTGGCCCGCGTTCAGCAGCGCCGTGTAGGCGCGCCCCAGCTCGAGCGGCGAGACGTCCACACCACCCAGCACCACGGCCGCGCCCACCTCGGCGGCCGATGGAACCTCCGTGAAGCCCAGGTCGCGCAGGCGCTGCACGATGGCCGGTGCCCCCACACGCCGCGCCACGTCGAGCGCCGCCAGGTTGAGGCTGCCGGCCAGCGCTGGGCGGGCACGCACTGGCCCGTGCTCGCGTCCGTCGTAGTTTTCGGCCTCGAAGTGGGTGCCCCCGGCGCCCGTCATGCCGCGCGCCGTGTCGTCCAGCAGCGTGGCCGCATGCGCGCCCCCCTCGAAGAGCATGGTGTAGGCGAACGGCTTCAGCGTGGAGCCCGGCTGGCGTCGCGCGCGCAGCAGATCCAGCTGGCCTCCCGCGTGCTCGGCGCCTTCGCGCGCGGCGCCCACGTACGCCAGCAGCTCGCCGGTGCGCGCGTCGATCACCACCCCAGCTCCGTTGCGCACGCCGCGCGGCTCGAGGCGCGTGACGGCCGCGCGCAGCAGCGCCTCGCTCTCGGCCTGCAGGGCGGCGTCCAGCGAAGTGCGGATCACGCGGCCCCGGGCTCGGGCGCTGGCCGGCACGGCGTCGTCGCGGTGGTCCGCCATGACGCGGTCCACGAACCGTGGGGCGCGGTAGGCGCGCACGTCGTCGGTCAGGATGCGCGGACGGCTGGCGACGGCCGCTCGATACTCGGCCTCGCTGATGAGCTCACGATGGCGCATGCGCCGCAGCACCTCGTCGCGGCGAATGAGGGCCGCCCGCAGATGACGACGCGGCTCGGTGGCGCTGGGCGCACGCGGGATGCCGGCCAAGAGCGCCGCCTCCGCCACGCCCAGGTCGCGTGCTGCCACACCGAAGTAGGCCTCGCTCGCGCGGCCCACGCCCACGATCTGGTCACCGTAGGGCAGCCGGTTCAGGTACTGCTCGAGGATCTCGTCCTTGGTCATGGCGCGCTCGAGCGCCAGCGCGCGCAGCACCTCGAGAGGCTTGCTGAGCAGGCCGTGCGGGCGCCCGTGCGTGAGCTTGATGGTCTGCTGTGTGATGGTGCTGGCGCCGCTCTTCAGGCCGAAGGGCACCAGCAACTGGAAGACCGCGCGGGTGGTGGCCAAGAGGTCCACGCCGGGGTGCGAGCGGAAGCGCCCGTCCTCCGCCGCGATGACGGCGGCCACGAGGTGCGGCGACACCTCGTCGAGCGACACCCAGCGCCGGTCCACTCCGTCCACGCGCGACTGACGGAGCGGCACGCCGTGGCGGTCGAGCACACTCAGCGCGTCGGGTGGGTGCGCGAAGCGGCTCTCGTCGAGCGTGACGCCGAACGACGCCAGATAGCCCAGCAGCAGGCCCAAGACCACGACGCCGACGGCGCGTGGCACAGCGCGAGCGACTGCGGCCGCCCACCGACGTCGCCTCGTCGGGCGCGTCGGCGGAGCGCTCGGCGCGCGGTCGCTCACTCGCTCGCCACCTCCAGCACGAACGCCGCCGAGTCACCGCCCACGCTCGGGTCGTCCTCGGACTCGATCTGTGCGGGGGGTGCCACGAAGCGCCCCACCGACGTCGCGCGCACCGCGTAGGTGTACTCGCGCAGCCCTTGGCCCAGGCGCTGCAAGCGGAAGTGCGCGCCGTTGGCCTCGAGCGAGCGCTGCTCGATGTCGCGCACGGAGCGCATGGCGTGATGACCCGCAGGCCCCACCACGTCGTCCTCCGGTCCCATCCCCAGCATGGCGCGCAGCGCCGACACCGGGCTGCCGTCGTTCAGCGTCTCGATGGCCTCGACGCCGCCGGGCAGCGGGTCGTAGAGGAACATGCGGCCGTCGGCCTCGCCGTAGGCGAAGAGGCGCACGCGGATCATCTCGCCCAGCTGGACGCGGTCGCCCGACGCGATCACCCGTCCGTCCTCGTGCTCGTAGCGCCGGTGCAGCGTGATGGCGCCGCGCGGCTCGGTGAACTGCCCGTCTTCGATGCGCTCGCCCAGCGGCTCGGCCCACTCGGCATCCACCGAGAAGAACACGGCTTGCTCTGCGGGGGCGACCACCGTGAGCGCGTGCGCGGCACCGCCCAGCGACGCCGTGGAAATGCGGTAGCGCAGACGGCCACCCTCACCCGCCGTGGCCGCCACCGCCTGCCCATCCACCAGCACCGTGGGCGGCGTGTGGAACTCGGTCCCCAGCAGCGCCGCATAGGCCGCGAGCGCACGCTGCGCGTCGGCCGCCGCGGCCAGGCTGTACCAGCCGTAGCGCGAGCGCGGTTCCACGCGGCGCAGCAGCGACGCAACAGCCTCGCCGATCAGGGCGTCCTCGGGACGCACCCGCAGCGCCAGCTCCAGCACGGACGCGAGCGCATCGATGGAGACGGAGTCGATCTGCTCGGGCAGCCCCGACTTGATCTCGTCCAGCAGCGTCACGCGCAAGCGGTGATCGTCCGGCAGCGCGAGACCAATGGAAGCCCGTCCGCCCACGCTCAGCGTGTCGCGCAGCTCGATGAGCGCGTCCACCATGGGCTGCGCCACCGTGGCCCCGGAGAGCACGAGCACGCGCAGCGCGTAGGTCAGCTCGTCGGCGGAGCGACGGCCCTGGCTCGGGCGCTCGAGGGCACGCGTGAGCGCCGTCAGGGTGGCGGCGCGCGGCGCGGCCGGCACCGTGGCGCCCGCCTGCTCGGCCAGCACCAGCGCGTGGAGCACGCGCGTGTGGTCGGCGAGCGAGAGGCGATGCTGCGGTGAGCGCACCCCATCGAGCAGGTCCTGCACCGCAGCCTGGAGGCGCGTGGCCCGCACCTCGGGAGCCGCGTCGCCCGTGGCCACGCCAGCCGCCAAGAGCATGACGCGCGCCGCGTGGTGCGTGACGCCGCCGTAGGTCGCACGCTCGGCCACCAACATCATGGCCTCGGTGCCCACCAGCGGGTGTGGTGCCAGCTCGAGGTCCATGCGGCCCCGCAGGTTGGTGGGCAGGTCGAGAGCCACCTGCGAGCGCGTCTCTTCCTCGCCCCCGCGCACGAAGCCACGCGCGTGGCTGCGACGGTAGACCGCGCGCGGCGCTACCGGCAGCGTCCGCACCGCCTCGGCCGTGGCCCCGCCCGTCACCGCGAAACGCAGCGGCAGGGTGCCCTCGCCGAGCGGCACGCGGTGCATGCTGGCCACGCGCTGCGACCGGCCGGGCGCGAGCGAGAGGTGCTGGCGCCCGAGCTCGCGATCACCCGCCGTGAGCACGACGTCCAGCTCCTGCGCGCGCTCGCCCGTGTTGTGCACGAACGCCGCCACTTCGAAGCTGTCGCCCTCGGTCACGAAGCGCGGCAGCGCGGGCTGCACCTGCACGTCGGTCATGGTGCGGATGGTGGCCTCGGCGCCTGCCGTCCCGAGCCCGGCGTCGATGACCACGGCCATCACGCGGTACTCCGTGGCGCGCGCGGGCAAGCGCAGCGTGGCGCGGGCCCGGCCTTGCGCGTCGGTCACCAAAGTGGGCGACCAGAGCGGCGTGGGGTCCAGGATCTCGTCCTCGGGGCGCAGCGTGCGCAGCGCGCCCTCTTCTTCAGCGCCGTCACCGCCGTTGCGCACCGCGTTCTGAGCCACGCGCGACGCGAGCGTGCGGCGGAGGTCTTCCCACGCGAAGTCGCCGTCGATGGTGCTGGCGAAGAGAAAGTCCAGCTCGGGGCGCTGGTAGTCCGTGAGCCTCAGGCTGCCTTCGTCCACGGCCCACAGCGCGAGCGACACCTGCGCCGGCTGACCATCGCGCGTGACGGCCACGTTCACCGTCACCTCTTCGCCGGGGCGCGCGTTGGCGGGCGCCTCCACGTTCACCACGAACGCCTGCGTGGCGGGGCGCACCGTGAGCTCGATGGCGCCGAGACGCAGGTCGGGCCCCAGCAGGTCGTGCGTGGCGGTGGGCGCACCCACGCGACCGCGCACCAGCGTCACCGTGACCAGCGCGCTCGGCACCATGTCGCGGCGCAGCGGCACGGCCAGCTCTTGCGCCCCGCGGCCCACCTCACGCACGGCCACCACCTCGGGCACCCCGCCCACGTCCACGGTGACCAGCGCGCGAGCCTGCTCGAAGGGAGACTCGAAGGCGATGCCCGCCGTCTGGCCCACTGCGTATTCGCGCTCGCGCGAGGTCAGCGTGATCGCGGTGCCGGGCGGGTCGCGGTCGGGCACCTCGTCCGCGGCGGCGACGTAGGTGCGCACCGCCGAGAGCGTCCGGCGGCCGGCCTCGTCGGTCACTTCGGCTTCCAGCACGTAGGTGCCGCCGCGAGCGGGGCGGTGCTCACACGACACGGGCTCGGCCGCGGAGCGCAGCGTGCACTCGTGGTCCACTTCACGGCGCAGCTCACGACGCTCGCGCATCTCGCCGCCCGTGCGGTCCCAGAAGGTGTGGTAGCTCTCGCGCACGAAGCGGCCGCGCACGGTCTGGCCGGGGACTGCGGCCCCCGTCCGATCGATGACGATGGCGGTGAGCGACAGCGGCTGCGCGTGGGGGATCCAGCCCTGCACGTGGCGCACGCCCACCTCGACCGCGGCAGGATAGAGCGTGACCACCTTGTCGGCCCCCACGCTCTGTCCCGCTTGGTCCGTGACGCTCGCCTCGAAGACCACGCGCGAGCGCTGCCCCGACTGCGCGTCACCGGGGATGGTCACCACCGTGCTCTGGTCCTCACGCAGGACCTCCACGCCGGCCTCGAGGGTGCCGCGCCCGCCGGCGCTCTCGCCCGTGCCGAACTGGAACGCCTGGTAGGCGCGTGGATAGTTCGCCGCGCCGTGACGCGCCAGGCTGTAGCGCAGCTCGCCGCCGGTGAGGCGCCCACCGAAGAGGTAGTTCGCGTCCACCTCGAAGCGCAGCGGGTCCCCCGCGAAGGCATGCTCGGGGGCGCGCACGTCCACGCGGAACGAGGGCTGCCGGAAGGAGGACACGTCGAAGCTGGCGCTGCCCACCCGCACGTCGCGCGCGTTCTCGCCGTCGCCGCGGCGCACGAAGATCTCCACGCGGTGCTCGCCGAGGGACGCGTTGCGCGGCAGGCGGAACTCTGCGGCGCCCGCGCCATAGGTGTCCAGCTGCACGTCGCTCGACTCGAGGGCAGCGCTCTCGGTGGGCCCCATCAGACGAATGGAGATGCCGCCGCGGGCGGCCACCGCGTCGCCCGCTTCCACGCGGCGCAGCGTGGCGCGAACGCGCACGCGCTCACCCGGCCGGTAGGCCCCGCGGTCGGTGAAGACGTGCGCGCTGGGCAAGTCGGCGGCGCCCTCGGCGGCCCCCTCACCAAGGCTGAAGTGACCGGCTCCGATGGCTCGGCCGCGCTCCACCACCACCACGGCGCGGCTGCTCTCGGTGCGCGTGACCACGGCCACGCGCTGGGTGGCCAAGCCCGTGGCGCGCAAGAACACGACACCGTTCGCGTCGGTGCGCGCGCGCTCGCTGGCGGCGCCCAGGTCCGACGGGGACGTGGCGTTGCGGGCCACGCGGAAGAGCTCCACCTGCGCGTTGGCCACGGGCGAGCCGTCCGAGAGCTTGGTCACCCACACCAGCGCCCCACGGCTGGTCACGCGCACGTTGGGCGCGAGATCGCCCTGCTGCACGAAGACCGCGTGCGACTGGGCGCGCGCCCCGGCGGCCGCGCGGAAGCTGAGGGCCGCCATGTCGGCGCGCCGGGCAGCGCCGTCACGCCAGCGCAGCGTGCCTTCGCCCCAGCGGTTGGCGCGCGAGTCCGGCACCAGGGGCTGGAGCGGGATGGACGAGCCCTGCCCCGCGTCCGAGGCGTGCGTGGGGAACAACGCTGCCAGCGCCTCGCCGCCGTTGGCCACGGGCACGTAGCGGGCCACCGCCGTGTCGGCGTGCACGGCTGCGAAGCGTATGTCGGCGGACGCGTCGCCCTCCATGGCCACCAGCTGGCCATCCAGGTGCACGCGCACCTCGGGGTTGAGCCCGCGGCTACGGATGGCATAGGGCGGCGTGCGCTCGAGGCGCACCGCGTTGGCGGTGTCCACGTTCCCCACGCGCACCTCGTAGACCTGGTCGGGCTCCCAGTCCGCCACCACGCCGAAGCGCCGCGGCTGCTGCGGGTCGAAGCGCAGCGCCAGGTTGGGCGGCGTGGGGCGCACGCGGATCTCGCTGAGCGCAGGCGCGCTGATGGCCTCGGACGCGCGGAAGCTGAACTCCTGCTCGATGTCCAGCACCTCACCCGGCTCGCGGTCGGCCGAGCAACGCAGCCCCGACGACTGGCAGTTGACCCCGTCGATGCGCGGCCGCGGCAGCACCGAGAACGCGACCATGGAGGGATACGAGCTGGTGCCGCCGGCCCAGCGCGGCGTGAGCGCCATGTGGATGCGCGCCCCCAGCTGCAGCGGGCGGGTGGGCACCACGTCCACCTGGAAGCCGCGCTCTTGCACGCCGCGCGCGCGCACCGTGACCGGCAGGGTGCGGTGGCCACCGTCGGCCTCGAACACCAGGAGCTCGCGGCCCAGGTCGGCGGCCGACACGCTGGCGTCGAAGAACAGCGGCATGGGCTCGCCGGCGGTGATGCTCTGGGTTCCCGTCGAGCGCAGGCGCGGCGTTCCGTCGAAGACCACCAAGCGCTCGTCGCCGTCATCCACCAGCGCGCCATCCAGCGACGAGAGGGCGGTGTCGAGGGTCATGGTGGCCTCGCCCACGCTCGAGGCCGGCCACGCGCGCTCGTTCGGCGTGAACACCAGCGTGCTGCGGTTGGTCCAGGTGGCCGTGCCCGGCACCGCGGGGCGGAACACGAGCGGGATGGCGGTGAGCGGGTCGCCCACGGCGGCGCGGCCCACCATGGGGCGGTTGAAGCGCAGCGAGATGCTCTGCCCGCGCCGCAGGTGGATGGAGTTGCCGCGGGGCGAGAGCAGCACCAACGCCTCCGGGCGGTCAGCCGCCAGCAGCGGGTCGAGCGGGGCCGCCGGCCGCGTCGTCCCGGGCTCGCCGGGGAAGCTGGCCAGGGCGGCGAGGCCCGTGGGCAGCGGCACGGCGTGCGTGGGCTCCGAGGTGGTCGGGCTGGGGATGCCACCGCAGGACACCCCGAAGACCACGCCCAACGGCGCGAGCACGAGCGAGACGAACCAGATGGCGCGCGCACGAGGGCGCGGCGGCGTGTGACTTTCCAAACCCATGCCGAAGGGGGTAGCACAGAGTGGGCCGCGACCGTGAGCCCCCTCTCCGTGCTTGGTGGCAGGGGCTTGGCGGGGTTCAGGCCTCGGCTTCGGGGACGGCTTGTGGCTCTGGCGACACGGGCTCGTTGCGCGGCGGACGCGATCGCACGCGGGCCCAGGCCACGAGGCCGAGAAGCGCCAACAACACCAGCCACTCGAAGGTGCGCCCGATGCGCACGTAGAGCGTGCGCCCGATCAACCCCTCGGCCCCACCCAGCTCCGCCACCGTGGTCACGAAGGTAGTGGCCTCGTAGGTGCCCGTCAGCACCACGTTCTCGCCCGTGGCGGCGACGTGCCCGCTGACGCCGGTGTTCACCGCGCGCACCAGATCGCGCCGCGTCTCGATGCTGCGCATGCGCGCCACCATGTGGTGCAGGTGCGGCTCGCTGGTGTTGCCGAACCATGCGTCGTTGGTGACGTTCACCAGGTAGTCCGGGCTGTGCTCGGCGACGGCGCGCCCGTAGTGGTCCAGCACGTCCTCGTAGCAGTTGAGCACCCCGATACCAGAGCCGGCCAGGGTCATGACCTCGGGCGCCTCACCCGGATAGACCCCCGGGCACTGAAAGGCCCACTGCAGCGGCGGGAGCACCTCCCAGAGCGGCACGCGCTCGCCGAAGTAGAGCAGCTCCACCTTGTCGCTCTGCCCCGTGACGCGGCCGTCGGCCTCGAGCGCCAGCACCGAGTTCCACACCGCGCAGCCGTCTCCATACGTGGCCGTGCCCACCAGGATGGGCCCGCGCACACCATCGCGCAGCACGGCGTGCACGCCGGTGCGGTCGTGCGTGGCGTCGCGCTCGAAGCCGAAGGGGTAGGCCGTCTCGGGCCAGATGACCACCTCGGCGCCCGCCGCCTCCACCTCGCGGGTCTGGCGCCGCAGCACCTCCATCTGGGCCCGGAAGAAGCGGCGATCGTGCTTCTCGAAGATGCCCACGTTGGGCTGCACCACGCCCACCCGCACCGTGGGGGCCGCGGCGCGTGCCGCCCGGACTTCCGCCAGCCGCTGGTGACCATAGACCGCGGGAGACACCAGGCAGAGCACGCTGCCCACCAGCAGCGCCGCCCGCGCGCGGCGCGACGCGGGCGCGAGACCGAGCGGCGTGTCGAACGCGGCGAAGGCCATGCACCCACCCGCGAGGAGCAAGAGGTCCAGCAGGGCCTGCCCCGCCAGATCGGCGCCCTGCACCCAGGCCAGTGACGGCAGCATGCCCACGGCCGGGTGCCACGGGAAGAGCTGCCACACGAAGGCGAAGCCCACCGTGAGCGTGATGGGCAGCCCCAGCGCGAGCGGCACCCCGCGCGCCCGCAGCGCCCCGGCGACCGCCCCGCCGAACATCATGGGGCCGGCCTGCCCGGCCCACAGCAAGAGGCCCACCAGCATGCCGGCGATCCACGGGAACCCCGCGAAGTCCTGCAGCAGGCCCACCACCCAGTACAGCACCAGTGCGTTGCACGCGGTGCCCGCCGCGAGCCCCACCAGCAGCCCGGTGCGCGCCCCTTGCTTCACGCTCTCGAACCCGGGAGCGAGGCCCATGGCGATGCCGAAGAGCGGCGCGAACAGCACCGGCCCACCGGGCACCTCGTGGGGAGCCGCCGCGAGCCCCAGGAAGAGCCCCGCGAACGCGGCCAGCAGCAACGAGCGAAGAAGGGTCACGGGGCCGGACCCTGCGCGAAGTGCGGCGAAGAGGCAACTCTCGGCGCGCGACAAGCTCGACATCCTGCGGGAAAACCACTATCCATCGCGCGTGTCCAGCGCCCCGCGACTCCACGAGCTTCGGCGAATGCATGCGGCCACGGGTGCCCCCCTGCTGCTGCTCGGCTGGGTCAGTGTGCTGGTGGTCGGCTACCGCTTGCTGGGCGGCCCCTCCTCACAGCTGGACTGGCTGCCGGGCGCCGGCCCCCTCGTGGGGTGGGGGGGTCTGATGACGCTCGGCCTCGCAGCCCACTTGGGCGTCCGCATTCGGCTGGGCGATGCGCTCGAAAACACCGCGAGTGAGGCCGACGCGGACGGGCGGAGCCTGCGGATGGGCGCGGGCGCGCTGTCGCTCCTGGCGGGCATCGCGGCGCTCTTCCTCGTCGCCGGCGTCGTCTTTGGGGGTCGCAGCGCGCCCGAGGTGTACACCCTGCTGGACCAGGCGCTGAGCGGTTCCGTAGGCGTGGGTGTGGCTTGCTTCCTCGGGGCTGCGGGTGGGCTCTACCTGTCGGAGGAGCTGCCGCGCGCCACCGTGCAGCTCGGGGTCGTGCGGACCGAGCGCGCGCTGCGCGCCGCACAGGTGATCTCCCTCCTCATGGGCGGTATCCTCTTTGCCGCCAGCATGAACCTCGTCAGTCACTTCAGCGTGGGTCGCGCGCTGCTCGGCGCGGCGGCCGGAGGTGCGCCGTGAGCCGCATCTACGCCATCGCCCTCAACACCTTTCGCGAGGCCGTCCGCGACCGCGTGCTGTACGGCATGCTCGCGGTGGCCATCCTCATGCTGCTCTTCAGCCTGGCGCTCGGAGAGCTGTCCCTCGGCCAGAACGAGCGCGTGGTCGCCGACGTGGGCATGGCGTCCATCTCCTTCTTCTCGGTCATCATGGCCGTCTTCCTGGGCGCGTCGCTCCTCTACAAGGAGATCGAGCGCAAGACCCTCTACGTGATCCTCCCGAAGCCCATCGCCCGCTACGAGTTCCTGCTGGGCAAGTACTTCGGCATCGTGGCCACGGCCGGCGTCTTCGTGGCCATCATGGGCGGGGTGCACCTGTGGGTCACGGCCATCCAGAAGGGCGCCGACATCTTCACCAGCCTCGGCGTCGTTGCGCTGGCGCTGGCTGCGCTGGGCGGCATCGCCTACAAGGCACGCGATCGCACGGCCGTCGTGGTCCCGTGGGCGCTGGGGTTCCTGGCGCTCATGGCGTGGTTCGCAGCACACCACGAGGCCGACGTGGGCTACCTGCTCGCAGCCTTCGCGCTCAACGTGGGCGAGCTGGCGCTGGTGGCCGCCGTGGCCCTGCTCTTCTCGTCGTTCTCCACGCCGTTCCTCACGGGGGCCTTCGCGCTGGGCGTGTGGGTGATTGGCCGCTCGGCCGACACCATGGCGTCCATCCGCGGCTCGCGCGTGCCGGATGAGGTCCAGGCGTTGCTGCACACCGCCGTGAAGGTGGTGCCCAACTTCCACCTCTTCGTCCCGGGCCGCAGGGCGCTCACGGTGGGGCTCATCGAGCAAGGCGGGGTCTGGCCGTACGTGGGCCAGACGCTGCTCTACGGGACGGCGTACGCCACGCTGCTGCTCGTGTTCGCGTCCCTGATCTTCCGGCGCCGAGACTTCCTTTGAGCCGCGCCAAGCGCGTTGCCCTTCGTGTGCTCGCAGCCGCGCTGGTGCTGCTGGCGCTAGTCGCGGCGCGCGTGCACGTGGAGTCGGCGCGTGAGCTGCAGGCCGCCGAGGTGGCCGCTGCTGCCGGCGACGCGCGCAACGCGATGGTCCACCTGCGCCGCGCCGCGCGCTGGCACGCGCCGCTGAACCCTGCATGCACGGAAGCCCTCGCGCGCCTGCGCCAGATCGCCGAGCAAGCCGAGGCGGCCGAAGACGTGGTCACGGCCCTCTATGCCTGGCGTGCCATCCGCGGTGCGAGCGTGGCGGGCGAGAGCCTGTTCACCCCCCACGCGGAGGAGACCGAGCGCGCCGAAGAACACCTGGCGGCACTGATGGCTCGCGTGGATCCGCCGCAGATCGACGCCGGCGACAGCGTCGGACAGCGACAGGAACGCTATCTGGCCGCGCTGCGCGAGCACGGTCGCCCCAACCGCGCAGCGCTTCTGGCCGCATGGCTCGGGCTCGCGCTCTTCGTGCTGGGGCTGGGCGGCGTGGCCACGCGCGGCTTCGACGTGGAGGACCGGCCGCTGCGTGACGCGCTCGGGCGGCACGCGGCCGTGAGCGTGGCGGGCTTCCTGCTGTTGGTGGCTGGGCTGGCGCTCGCGTAGCTCCACGGCCACCCGGCGGCCGCCGGCGGGGCTGGCGGATCGCCACCCCGGGTGCCTCCGAATCACGGGAGACTCGCCGGATGGGTGCAGGCGCAACGCCTGCAGGGGAGTCGGCCCATGCTGCTCATGACCTCCGGCGACAGCCCGCACCCTGCCCTCCCCATCCGAGACGACACGCCCGCATCGGCACCGCCGCGCCACGGCCCACGCGAGCGCCTGGTGGAGCAAGGCGCCGAGAGCCTCTCGGCCGAGGACCTGCTCGCGATCCTGCTGGGCACCGGCAGCGCGAGCGAGCCCGTGGCCCTGCTCGCAGCGCGCCTGCTGCACGAGCTGGGTGGTCTCGAGGGCCTCGAGCGCAAGGGCCCGCGCGAGCTCATGGGCATCCGCGGCCTCGGCCCCAGCAAGGCATGCCGGCTGGCGGCCGCGGTGGAGCTGGGACGCCGGGTGAGCAAGCGCCCCATGACGCGTGGCGGCCAGCTGCTGTCGAGCGCAGACGTGGACGCCTCCATGCGGCCGCGCCTGGCCGCGTCACGCATCGAGGAGTTCCTGGCCATCCCGCTGGACGCCAAGAACCGCCCCACCGGCGAGCTGCGCGTGGCCGTCGGCGGCCGCTCGAGCTGCCCCGTGGACCCGGCCGAAGTCTTCCGCAGGCTGCTGCGCGAAGCTGCGTCGGGGGTCATCTTCGTGCACAACCACCCGAGCGGCGAGCCCTCCCCCAGCCCCGAGGACATCGCGCTCACGGCCCGCCTGGTGGAGGCGGGCGAGCTGCTCGGCATCCGCGTGCTCGATCACATCATCATCGCGTCCGAGGGCTACTTCAGCTTCTTGGACGCGGGGTTGATGACTCGCGCCTAGGCTCGCGCGGGTCGACCGGTTCGCCTCACTCGAAGATGACCGTGTCGCAGGGGAAGCTCGCGTCCAGCGAGGCCATGCTGGCGGCCTGCAGCTGCTGGCACGCAGTCCCCATGATCTCCACCGTGCTGGGCCCCGTGAGCTGCCAGCCGTTGCCGGGCGCACACAGCAGCATGGTGCGCTGGGCACCCTGTACCAGCTCGATGGTGCCACCCGCGCACGGGTCGCTCTGCCACGTGGGCACCGAGCCGTTGAGCTCGATGGTGCACGAGATCTCGTCTCCGATGATGGAGGTGAGCGCCGTGTTCAATGCAGCCACGTCGTTCACGCGCCAGCTCATGGCCGCCGGGCTGGCGTTGGGCGCGGCGCCGATGCCGGCGTTGGCCAGCTCGTTCACGTGATCTTGCGCCAGGTCGTCCTCATCGGCGACGGCCAGCACGAAGGTGCGGATGCCCGCTGCATGAGCGCGCTGCACGGCTGCCACCGACCACGCCTCGGGGTTGTCGGTGTAGTTGTCGAAGCCCTGGCAGTTGTCGCTGTGGGTCGGGTCTCCGTCGGTCGCCAAGATCAGGATGGTCGGGTCGGAGGAGCTGGTGACCGTGGAAGCCAAGCGCTCGAGCAAGTAGTCGATGGCGGGGCCCGTGGGCGTCCCACCGCTGGGACCGGAGTTCAGATACTGGCCGTCGTTCGACCCGTTCCCCGCAATGACATCCCGCGCCGAGGTCGTGGAGAAGGGGCTGATCACGTTCACCCGCGTCTGGCCGCCCTCGGTCACCGGTGTGTAGATCCGCATGGTGCGGCAGTCACCGTCGGCTCGTGTGTAGGTCAGCGCCCCGAAACGAACCTGGTCCTGCAAGTCCGCGATCAAGCCTTCCTCTGCGGGTGCGGCAGAGGTCCCAATCAAGGTCGAGCGGAGCCCGCGCCAACGACTGAGGTCGCGGGTCGCGCTGCTGGTGCCGTTGGCGTAGCAGTCTCGGTCACCGTTGTTCAGCGGGCACTGCGCCCCGTCCGACAGGTCGAGCTCCCAGCCCATGGACCCGGAGCGGTCGACCAGGAAGATCACGTTGGGCGTCACGCGCGTCGCCTCGACGGTCACGCGGGCGCAGACGTCGCCGTCCGGCTGGGGCCCGAGGTCCACGGGCGGCCCGAAGTCCGGACGTGGCCCGTTGTCGCGCGGCCCGTTGTCCTGCGGGCCAGCGTCCGCGCTGTCGGGCGGCGTGCATACGCCCGTGCTCGGGTTGCAGGTTCCGTCCCCACACAGCGCGTTGGCCGCCGAGCAGTCCGCTGTGCACGTGTCGTCGGCGCCGCAGTAGTAGCCGCTGGGGCAGGCCGCATCGGAGCAGTCCAGCATGCACTGGGCCGGCGGGTTGGCCTCCTCGCAGAGCTGCCCACACGAGTAGGCACCGCCCGGGCAGCGACCACCCGGCCCCGTGTCGGAGCCGCAGCCGGCGAAGAGGAGGGACGCGGCGAGGATGCCGAGCCCAGAGAATAAGGAAGACGAGCGATGCATGGCGGACTCCATCGAAGAGAGGCGGCGTTCCCACACCCCAGGGTGATCGATGTCTTGATTCTACCCTGGGCGGAATCGCTTGGCTATAGCCTCGCGAGACCGCACCGTGAACCGCCTTGGGCATCGCCACCGACATCATCCTCCTCATCGTGGTCGGCTTCGGCTGCGGCCTGGTGCTGCATCGGTTGGGTCAGCCCCTGGTCCTCGGGTACATCCTGGCCGGCGTCATCCTGGGCCCCAACACCGCAGGCGTCACGCTCGCGAACACGCACGACATCGAGCTGCTCGCGGAGATCGGGGTCGCCCTGCTGCTGTTTGCGCTGGGCCTCGAGTTCTCGCTCAAGGACCTCCGCCCCGTGCGCGGCATCGCGCTGATCGGGACCCCCATCCAGATGCTGCTCACCATCGGCGTGGGCGTGCTGATCGGGCCGCTGCTGGGGCTCGACTGGCGCGAGTCGATCTGGCTCGGGGCGCTGATCTCGCTCTCGAGCACCATGGTCATCCTCAAGACGTTGATGGCTCAGGGCCTGCTGGGGACGCTCTCCAGCAAGGTCATCATCGGCGTGCTCATCGTGCAGGACCTCGCGGTGATCCCGCTCATGGTGGTGCTGCCGCAGCTCAGCCTGGCCGACGGTGGCTTCGGCCCCGTCGCCTTCGCCGCCCTCAAGGCGGCCGTATTCATCGCGGCCATGGTGGTGCTGGGCACCCGCATCCTGCCGCGCTTGATCGGGCACATCGCCAAGCTGGGCTCGCGCGAGCTGTTCCTGCTGGCCATCACGGCGATCGGCCTGGGCATCGGGTACGTGACCCACCTGGTCGGGCTCTCGTTCGCGTTCGGCGCCTTCGTGGCGGGCCTGGTGCTGAGCGAGTCCGACTACGGGCACCAGGCGCTCAGCGACATCATCCCGCTGCGCGATCTGTTTGGGCTGCTGTTCTTCGCGTCGGTGGGCATGCTCTTGGACCTCGACTTCCTGGTCGATCACCTGGGCCAGGTGGCGCTGCTGGTGCTCGCGGTCAGCCTCTCGAAGGGCGTCATCTTCGCGGTGCTGGCCAGGGTCTTCCGCTACGGCAACGTGGTGCCCATCGCCATGGCCTTCGGGCTCTTCCAGATCGGCGAGTTCTCGTTCGTGCTGGCCCGGGTGGGCTTGTCCACGGGCTCCATCGACCACGACCTCTACTCGCTGGTGCTCACCACGGCGATCATGACCATGGCGCTCACGCCCTTGGTGTCCGGGCAGACGGGGCGGGTGTACCAGTGGCTGCGGAAGCGCGCCCCCATCCGGCAGTTCGAGACCAAGAACCTCCCGGAGACGGGGCTGCGCGACCACATCGTGCTGGCCGGGGCGGGACGCGTCGGCCTGCAGATCGCCCAAGTGCTGCACCGGCTCGGCTTCTCCATCGTGATCGTGGAGCTCGACTCGCGGCGCGTGGAGCAGGCCCAGGAGGCCGGCATGCCGGTCATCTTCGGAGACGCCAGCCACGAGATCGTGCTCGAGGCGGCGTCCATCGGGGCCGCGCGGCTGCTGGTGGTCAGCACGCCCGAGATGATGGTGACGCGCTCGATCGTGGTGCATGCGCGGGCGCGAAACCCCCGCATCGAGGTGGTGGCGCGCACCTCGGACCCGCACTTCATGGCCGTGTTCAAGGAGCTCTCCGTGCGTGACGTGGTGCTGCCGGAGTTCGAGACTGGCCTGGAGATGACCCGGCAGGCCCTGGTGCACCTCGCGGTGCCTCACGCGCAGATCTCGAGCGAGATGGAGGCCGTGCGGCACGCCGTGTTCGCGGGCCTGCGCGGCACCGAGTAGCCGGGCCCCGGGGCTCCCCGGGTTGAATCCGGGACGGGGACGTTGTACTTCCATGTCTCAACATCGGGGTCGATGTGCGTGCATTGCGCACAGACCCCAACGCTAGGAGTTCCCATGAATCATCGTCAGCATGCGTGCTTGGCGCTCGTCGCGACCCTCGTCGTCGGCTGCGGTGGTGTGACGCCGCTCGTCGAGAGCGACCCGATCCGCGTCATGGCCGAGAGGCCCGCCCCGCCCCCTCCCCCGCCGCCGCCCCCGCCGCCGCCGGTCGTGGAGGTCACGGAGACCGCCATCGAGGTGCGCCAGACCATCAACTTCGCCTTCAACAGCGACGTGATCGAGTCCAGCTCGTTCGGCCTCATGGACACCATCGTGTCGGTCATCCAGGAGCACCCCGAGATCGTGCGCCTCAGCATCGAGGGCCACACCGACAACGTCGGGACCCCGCGCTACAACCTGGACCTGTCCACGCGCCGCGCGGCTTCCGTCATGCGCTACCTCACCGAGCACGGCGTGGACGCCGGCCGCCTCACCAGCCAGGGCTTCGGCCTGACGCGCCCGCGCGCCACCAACGACACCGACGCCGGCCGCGCCGAGAACCGCCGCGTGGAATTCAACATCGTCGAGCGCTCCGCGCCGAGCGCCGCCGCCCCCGCCGAGGAGACCGCACCATGAAGAAGCCCTTCCACAGCATGACGCCCATCGCGGCCCTGCTCTCGCTCTCTGGCCTCGCCGTGGGCTGCGGCGGCGTCGGGACGGCCCAGGCCGACCTGCGCTCCGCCATCGACGCGCGCCAGTCCACCATGGACGAGTGCTACCGCGAGGCGCTCACGCGCGACGAGTCGCTCACGGGCGACCTCCAGCTGCGCGTGGCCATGGCCAAGAGCGCCACCACCATCAGCGGCATCGAGGTCACCCACTCCAACGTGGATGACGAGCTGCTCGTGGCGTGCGTCACGCAGGCCCTCGAGGGTCTCAGCATCGACGAGGCGCCCAAGAGCGCCCTCACGGTGGACTACACCGTGCGCTTCTCGCCCCGCTGAGCTCACGCGCTGGCCTGCGTCACCTCGCGTGGCGCAGGCACCAGAGCCCGTCGTACACGAAGCGGAAGACGAAGAAGGGCGCCAACACCCACAGGGAGTTGGCCAGACCGAACTTGATGTAGACGCTGATGAAGCCGTCCCCCACGTTCGGGAGCCCCGTGAGCAGCTCGCTCGCGTAGTACAAGCTGGCCGAGTAGAGGTGCACCACCGCCGTGGCACCGAGGGCGAGCCGCGCCGCGAGGTCCTGTCGGCCGCTCCGCAGGAAGCGAGCGAGCGCCAGTGCGCCCACCGTGCCGTTGGTGACCGACAGCAGCTCCATGGCCACGAGCAGCGTGTCGCCCACGGCGTAACGTGCATCGCCTCCATCGATGTAGGCCCACCAGGCGTAGGCCCAGGGCGCGTCGGGGTTTGCGGCGATGGCGTCCTTGAGGAGCAGCCAGCCGAGCTCCCAGCTGAGATGGGTGACGTAGGACATGCCCAGGAAGACGAGCGCCGCGGACTCGACGCGCTGGGCGCGGGTCCATGCGCGGAGGCTGGGGAGGGGCAGGAGGACCGCGAAGACGCCTGAGATGAGGCCCACGCAGTAGATGACGGCCAGGGCATCGGCGGCTTGGTGCCGGTCGAGGCCCGCGCCGAAGACGAGGGCGCCCGAGATGGGGAAGGCGAGCGCGACGGCGCCGAAGCAGGTGGCGCGCAGGGCGAGGAGGGCCTTGCTGGGTGGGGGGGCGGAGGGGGGGCTGGGGGACATTGGGGGGACTTTATCGCGGGCCGGGGGTGATCGGGCCTGGTTGTCGGCGGTGGGGTCGTCGAGCACGAGCACGAGCACGTCAACGTTCACGTCTACGTGCGTCTACGTCTACGTGGACGTACGTGGGCGTGGTCGTGAACGTGGTCGTGCTCGTGCTCGTGCTCGTGCTCGGGTCTGCTCTTGGGCCGGCCCGAGCTTGACACTCCCGGGACCACGTGCTTGATTGCGCGGCCCCGAAGCCGTCTCACGGTGTCGGTCCAACGTACTTTGGAGAATGTGCCGTGAAGCGGACTTATCAGCCCAGCAAGACCAGCCGGAAGCGTACCCACGGGTTCCGCGCACGCATGAAGACCGCGGGAGGCCGCAAGGTGCTCTCGGCGCGCCGCCGCAAGGGGCGCACGCGCCTCGTGGTCAGCACGTTCGAGAAGTGAGCCCGGCTCCGCGCTGCGCACGCCCATGACCGAGGTCTACCCGCCGAGCGCCCGCGTGCGACGGCGGGCGGACTACCGCCGGATCCAGGCAAGCCGCTCGCGGACGCACACGCGCCACTTCCTCGTCGTCATCGTGCCCAGCGGAAGCCAGCGCTTCGGCGTCACGGTCACCAAGAAGATCGGCAACGCCGTGGTGCGCAACCGCGTGAAGCGTGTCCTGCGCGAGGTGTTCCGGCGCAACCGCGCGCTCTTCCCGCTCGCCACGGACATCGTGTTCATCGCGAAGCAGGGGGCGGGCAAGCTGGGCTACGCCGACGTGCTCGGCGAGGTGAGCGGCATCCGTGACTCGCTGGCACGCCAGCGAGATCGACTCGGAGCGGCCCCCGCAGCGCCCGATGCTAGAACGGAGGCGTCGTCATGAGCGCCCCGGTCACGCGAAAGAGCCCACTCCAGTGGCTGTTCCTGGCCCTGATCCGGATCTACTGGTGGACCCTCTCGCCGCTCATCGGCAGCGTGTGTCGCTTCGAGCCGTCGTGCTCGCGCTACACCGCGACGTGCATCGAGCGCTTCGGCGCCTTGCGCGGAGGCTTTCTCGGGGCCAAACGCATCTGCCGTTGCCACCCCTTCAACCCGGGCGGCTATGACCCCCCGCCCCCTGCGTCCGACCGAGACTGACCACCGACGATGGCTGACGACCCCAAGAAGCAACTGATCCCGCTGCTGGCCTTCACGGTGCTGATCGGCCTCGCATACGCCGGGCTCAAGCTCTTCGGCGACCCAGCCCCCGAGGCGGCCGCCGGTGAGACCGCAGCGGACGCGGGTGGGGCGCGCGCCCCGAGTGGGTCGTCGTCGCCCAGCGCCGAGGCACGGGCTGCCCGCACGGCGAGCGCCAGAACTGCGCAGATCGAGACCGAGCACTTCATCGCCACGTTCACCAACCTGAACACGGCCGTGACCAGCATGCGCGTCAAGGGCGAGCGCTTCCGCGGGCCCACCGGCGATCTCCACGAGATGGTCAGCACCGAGCTCGAGCGCTACCTGCCGCTCAACCTGGACCTGGGCGGAGTGAACATCCCCGCCGACGCCGTCTGGACGCTCACGCAGCCGGCGCCCAACCTGGTGCGCTTCGAGCTCGAGGCGGACGGCTTCACCATCACGCGCCAGTGGGAGGCGGGCACCTCGCCCTACCAACTTTGGTCCACGGTACGCATCCGCAACAACGGGCGGGTGGCGCGCCCGGTGCGGGTCAACGTCCGCACCGCGCACTACGTGTCGCGTGAGGCCGAGGGCAGCACGTTCCTGGGGCGCCCGTCAGACTTCGCGTCCTTCGGGCAGTGCTTCTTCGGCGAAGACGAGCACGAGCGCTTCGACCGCAGCGAGCTGGACGACGACAACCCCTCGCACTTCGCGGCCGGCTTCGGTCCGCGCGCCGGTTGGACCGCCATCACCAACCAGTACTTCGCCACGCTCATCGCCGCCGAAGACGACGCCGCCGAGCGCTGCCAAGTGTGGATGGACAACCGTGGACGTCCGCAGGCCGTGGGCACGCTCTTCGAGACCGCCCTCCGCTACCCGCGCGTCGCGCTCGAGGCCGGCCGGGACCATCTGGTTCGCACCGCCGTCTACATGGGCCCCAAGGACCTGGACGCCATGCACGCGTTCGGTCACCAGGCCACCGCGGCCGTGGACCTCGGCTGGTTCACGTTCATCGCCGAGGGCCTGGTCTGGCTGCTGCGCTCCATCTTCAACCTGGTGGGCAACTGGGGCCTCGCCATCGTCCTGCTCACCTTCCTGGTGAAGCTGGTGCTCTACCCGCTCACCGCCGCCAGCTTCAAGAACATGGCGAGGATGAGCGAGCTCAAGCCGCACCTCGACGCCATCAACGCCAAGCACGGCGACGACCGCGAGGCCAAGGGCCAGGCCACCATGGCGCTCTACAAGGAGTACAAGGTGAACCCGTTCGCGGGGTGCTTGCCCATGCTGCTGCAGATGCCCATCTGGTTCGCGCTGTACCAGAGCCTCTCCACCAACCTCGAACTATATCATTCCCCGTTCGCGCTCTTCTGGACCGACTTGTCCGCGCGCGACCCGTACTTCGTGCTCCCGCTGGTGCTGGGTGTCCTCATGTTCGTGCAGCAGAAGCTCACGCCCACCGCCACCATGGACCCGGCCCAGGCCAAGGTCATGCTCTACATGATGCCGATCATGATCACCGGCTTCATGCTGTTCCTCCCCGCCGGCCTGTGCCTCTACATGGTCACCAACTCCGTGCTGAGCATCGCGCAGCAGCACTACATCCGCGTCCAGCACGCGGCCTCCGTCGCCAACAAGACGCCGGCCGGCCCCGCCTGACGCCCCCGTCATCTATCATCGCCGAACCCAACGGCCTGTTGTAGGATCCGTCTAGCCCATGAGCGATCGAGACCCCAAGCTCCACGACGGCGCCCTCCTCCTCGAGGATGGGCCGGCACCGTCTCCCGCCACCCACGTCAACGACAAGAAGGCCGAGGTCGCCGCCGAGGCGCTCGAGGACATCCTGGACTTGATGGACTTCGACGTCGACGTGGACATCCGCGAGGACGACGAGCGCATCGTGCTGGACCTCGTCGGCCCCGACGCCGGCATGGTCATCGGCAAGAAGGGCCAGACGCTGGACGCGCTGCAGTTCATCCTGAACAAGGTGGTGAACCGCGAGCCCGAGGGGCGCCGGCACGTGGTGCTGGACTCCGGGGACTACCGCGATCGCCACGACAAGGGGCTGGTCAGCATGGCTCGCCGCGAGGCCAAGCGCGCCGTCACGCAGGGCAAGGTGGTCACGCTGCGCCCCATGAGCGCGCGCGACCGCCGTGTCATCCACCTCTCGCTGGCCAAGCTGGAGGGCGTCACCACGTCGTCGTCCGGTGAGGGCATGCGCCGGCGCATCCAGATCATCCCCGCGCGTACGCGCTGATCACCCGCTTGGCCCCGCTGCTGGGCACGCTGTAGCGCAGGGTCAGGTCCGCCCCTGGGGGTGGCTCTTCCTGCGCCGTGAGCACCAGCGTGCGAGGTGCCAGCTGGTGCCCGAGGGGCAGCCACACGTGGGGCGCGAAGGTGGCTCGGGCAAGCGCCACCTGCACCTCGCCGTGAGCCTCCACCAGCGCCCGTGGCTGGTCGAGGTCGAGCTTGGCCTCCACCACCTGCACGCGCGCCGACAGGCCCAGGCTGCCCACCGCGGTGCGCAGGAAGGCCACCCGCTTGCGGCGCGGCTCCACCAGCAGCGCGCGCAGGTCGGGGCGCAGCAGCAGCACGGGCAGCGTGGGCGCACCCACCCCGGCGCCCACGTCGAGCACGCGCGCGTCCCTCGGGATCAGGTCCTCGCCCGTCATGTGCAGCGCGTCCACGAACAGGATCTCGGCCAGGGCCGCCTCGTTGCGCGCGCTCGTGAGATCGATGCGCTTGCCCCACAGCATGGTCAGCGTGAGCAGGGCGGTCAGGCGCTGCTCGGCGTCAGGGGCCAGCGGGATGGCGAGGCGCTCGGCGAGGGGGGGGGGGGGGGGGGGGGGGGGGGGGCCGGGGGCCCGGGGGGCGCGCGTTTGGGGGGGGGCGGCCGGGGGGGGGGGGGGGCGGGGGGGCCCCCCGGGGGGGGGGGGGGGGGGGGGGGGGCCCGGCCGGGGGGGGGGGCCGGGGGGGGGGGGGGGGGGGGGGGGGGGGGGGGGGCGGGCGGGGGGGGGCGCGCGGACGTGAGCCATGAGCCAGACCCCCGTGTCACTCGTTGACCTTGAGGATGGCGTGGAAGGCGGCCTGCGGGATGTCCACGCGGCCCACCGACTTCATGCGCTTCTTGCCCTCTTTCTGCTTCTCGAGGAGCTTGCGCTTGCGGCTGATGTCGCCGCCGTAGCACTTGGCCGTGACGTCCTTACGGAGCGCGCGCACCGTCTCGCGGGCGATGACCTTGGTGCCGATGGCGGCCTGGATGGCCACCTCGAACTGCTGCGACGGCACGATGGTCTTGAGCTTGGCGGCCAACTGGCGCCCCACGTGCTGGGCGTTGTCCATGTGCACGATGGCGCTCAGCGCGTCGACCTTCTCGCCGTTGATGAGCATGTCGAGGCGCACCAGCTTGTTCTCGCGGTACCCGGCCAGCTCGTAGTCCATGGAGGCGTAGCCGCGCGTGGCGTTCTTGAGCTGGTCGAAGAAGTCGAAGAGCACCTCTCCGAGGGGCAGCTCGTAGGTGATGATGACGCGCTCGGCCGAGGCGTACTGGATGTTCTTCTGCTCGCCGCGGCGGTCCTGGCACAGCTTGATGACCGCGCCCACGTAGGCGTTGGGCACGTGGATGGAGACCGTGAAGTACGGCTCCTCGATCTTCACGCGGCCGTCGGGCAGGCGCGACGGGTTCTCCACGTCGTACGTCTCGCCCTTCTCGTTGGTCACGCGGTACACCACGCTGGGCGCGGTGGTGATGAGGTCCAGGTTGTACTCGCGCTCGAGGCGCTCCTGCACGATCTCCATGTGCAGCAGGCCGAGGAAGCCGCAGCGGAAGCCGAACCCGAGCGCGTCCGAGTTCTCGGGCTCGAACTGGAAGGCGCTGTCGTTGAGGTGCAGCTTGTCGAGCGCGTCACGCAGCTCGGGGTACTGCTCGCCGTCCGTGGGGAAGACACCGCAGAACACCATGGGCTTCACCTCTTGGAAGCCCGCCAGCGGCTCGGTGGCCGCGTTGTAGAGCTGGGTGATGGTGTCGCCCACCTTGGTGTCGCGGATGGTCTTGATGCTGGCGCCGAAGTAGCCCACTTCGCCGGGCCCCAGGTGGTCCACCAGCACCGGGAACGGCGAGTAGACGCCCAGCTCGGTGGCTTCGTAGACGGCGCCGGTGGCCATCATCTTGATCTTCTCGCCCTTGCGCAGCGTGCCGTCGAACACGCGCACCATGCCCATGGCGCCGCGGTACGTGTCGTACCAGCTGTCGAACATGAGCGCGCGCAGCGGCGCGTTCTCCGCCGTGTTGTACTTGGGCGGCGGTACGCGGCGGCAGATGGCCTCGAGGATCTCGCGCACGCCCTGCCCCGTCTTGGCGCTGCACGGCAGCACCTCGGTGCAGTCGAGGCCGATCAGCTCTTCCACTTCGCGGCGCACGCGGTCCACGTCGGCGCTGGGCAGGTCCACCTTGTTGAAGACCGGGATGATCTCGAGGTTGTTCTCGAGCGCCAAGTACACGTTGGCCAGCGTCTGGGCCTCCACGCCCTGCGTGGCGTCCACCACCAGCAGCGCGCCCTCGCAGGCGGCCAGCGAGCGGCTGACTTCATAGGAGAAGTCCACGTGGCCCGGCGTGTCGATCAGGTTGAGCTGGTAGGTGATCCCGTCGGCCGCAGTGAACGGCAAGCGCACGCCCTGCGCCTTGATGGTGATGCCGCGCTCCTGCTCGAGCTCCATGCGGTCGAGCAGCTGCGCCTTCTTCTCGCGATCCGTGATCACGCCGGTGACCTCGAGGATGCGGTCGGCCAGCGTGCTCTTGCCGTGGTCGATGTGCGCGATGATGCTGAAATTACGGATGCGTGCGGGGTCGTAGCTCATGAGTGCGCCCTGGGGTGGGCAACGGCACGCGCTGTCGCGAAGTAGCGTGGGGCGGCCGGGCGGCTCGACCTTGGCGCGCAGAAGGCCCTGCCGCAACCGCAACCCTCCACACCGAGTGCGGCGGCTGTCGCGAGCTTCAGTCGTCCGTGGGCGTCAGCGACAGCTGCCCAGGCAGCTCGTCCGCATGGCGGCGCAGCACGAGGTCGATGCCTTCGCGGATGTACACCGCGATGGGCACCTTGGTGCGGTCGTGCAGAACCTTGAGCTGCTCGTTCTGCTCGGGGGTGATGTACACGGTCGTGGAGATCTTCTTGCGCGCCATCTGCACCGTTGTCCGCGTTGGTGCTCGCGGCCTGCGAGCCTTGTGAACATACATGGCATGACGTGTACTGTCAACACCGGCGGGCGGTGGACGCGCCATGCCTCGGACCCGGGGCCTGCCGGACCGCACGCGGCTTGCCGAGGGGCTCGGCTTGGTCGTATGCTGCTCGGGCGGCTGGGGCCCATCACTCGCGGCGCGAGCGGACACCCGCCATCCTGAGACCAACTCATGCTCCACCTCTTGCACCCCGCCCCCGCCTCTCCAAGAGCGCGCCGCTTCTTCACGTCCCAGGGCGCCGCCCCGGCCTCCCGCATGATGTGGGCGGCGCTGGTGCTCTTGGCCGTCTCCGTGGCGGGCTGCAAGAACCGCGGCGGCTCGGACTCGTCCGGTGACGGGACCACGCCAGAGGAAGAGGAGGAGGTCCTGGCCAGCATGGACGACCGGGTGCGCTGCGGCAGCCTCGGGCCCATCACCGACGGCATCGACGTAAACAACGACGGGCGCGCCGACATCCAGCACCACACGGCGGGTGGCCGGATGCTGTGCCTCGAGATCGACATGAACTTCGACGGCCGCGTGGACGTCACGCGCTTTTTCGAGGCGGACGGCACCACCGTGCTGCGCGAAGAACACGACTACGACTTCGACGGTCGGCTCGACGAGATCGCCTACTTCACGGGCGGGGTCATCCGCCGCAAGGAGCTGGACACCACGTTCGACCACCGCGTGGACACGTGGATGTGGTGCGAGAACGGCTTCGTCTCGCGCGCCCAGCGTGACCGCCACAACCGTGGCCGCGCCGACGTGTGGGAGACCTACGCCGAGGGCATGCTCATGGAAGCCCACTACGACGACAACAACGATGGTCGCGTCGAGAAGTGGGAAGTCTTCCGCAACGGCAGCCTGGTCGAGGTGCGCTACGACCTGGACAACAACGGCGACGCCGACCGCACGGACAGCGTGCACCCCGATGACGCGGGCCCGCCCGAAGAGCGCTTGCGTTGCGACGGGACGGGAACGGTCCAGGCGGCCGAGACCGCAGGTGGCGACGCGCCCGATCCGGACGCCCCCCCGGCGACCGATGCGCCCCCCGCCGACGACGACACCAGCGAAGACACCTTCGTGCCGGACCCAGAGGAAGCCCCGTGAGCATGACCCCGAGAACCACCCGCGTGTTCTGGCTGATGCTGTCTTGCGCTGCGCTCCTGGTGGGTGCCAGCGGCTGCAAGCGAGGCCAAGAGGAGTCCACCACCCCGGAGGAGGCCACCCGGCTTCCCACCGATCGCCCAGACGATCAGGGGCGCTGCGAGGCCAACGGCGAGCAGTACGAAGTGAGCGAGTACGACACCTCGGGTGACGACCTGCCGGACGTGCGCAAGGTGTTCCTCACGGTGGGCAGCGGGCGCCTGGCGCGCCTGGTGCTGGTGTGCCGCGAGGCCGACCTGAACGGCGACGGCGTGAAGGACGTGGTCCGCTTCTACACGGACGAAGGCCGCCCGCGCAGCGAGGAGTCCGACCGCGACTTCAACGGCGCCATGGACCAGGTGACCTACTTCGAGCACGGCCGCGTGGCGCGCGTGGAGCAGGACTCCAACGGTGACGGCCGCGTGGACACCAAGATCTTCTACGAGGCCGGCGTGCCCTCGCGCTCCGAGCGCGATCTCGCGGGCCGCAGCACCGCCGAGACGTGGCAGCCCGATCGCTGGGAGTACTACGAGGACGGTCGCCTGGTGCGCATGGGCACGGACATCGACGGCGACGGTCGCGTCGACGTCTGGGACCGCGACGACACGCGACGCGGGGCGTAACCCCTCCCATGGCACAACAGAGACTCCAGAAGGTGCTCGCCCAGGCGGGGATCGCCTCACGCCGGGGTGCCGAGAAGTACATCACTGACGGGCGCGTGCGCGTGAACGGCAAGATCGTCACCGAGCTCGGCGTCAAGGTCGATGACCACCTCGACAAAGTCGAGGTCGACGGTCGGCGCTTGGTGCGTGACTCGCCGGTCTACTACATCCTGAACAAGCCGCGCGAGGTGGTGAGCACGCTCAGCGACCCCGAGGGTCGCTCGTCGCTGGCCGACATCATCGAGAAGATCCCGGAGCGCGTGTTCCCGGTGGGGCGGCTCGACTACCACACCAGCGGCGCGCTCCTGCTCACCAACGACGGTGAGTTCTCGGAGGCGCTCCTGCGCCCGAGCGTGGGCGTCCCCAAGGTCTACGCGGCCAAGCTGCAGGGCCACGTGGACGTGCCCGAGCTGGACGCGCTGCGCAACGGCGTGAAGCTGGACGACGGCTACGTGACCAAGAAGGCCGACGTCTTCGTGCTGCGCACGGAGGACCGCTGCACCTGGGTGCAGATCACGCTGCGCGAGGGCAAGAACCGGCAGATCCACCGCATGGGCGACGCCATCGGCCACCGCGTGCAGCGCCTCACGCGCCTGGCGTTCGCCGGGGTGGACACCGAGGGGCTGCGCCCCGGACAGCAGCGCGCGCTCAGCAAGAAGGAGCTCGACACCATCAACAAGCTGTTCGTGGCGCCCTTCAAGAAGAAGAAGCGTGAGGGCGGTGCAGGCACGGGCCAGTACGTGCCGCGCGACCACGACCACGACCCCGACGACGAGCTGGTCGACGACGGCGACTACTGAGGCGAGCCGCTCCCCATGTCCGACCGCCCGCGCGACCCCTCGACCTCCGCCCTGTTCGGTGAGCCGCGGGTCGACGGCGACTTCAGCGCGGAGCGGCTGCGCTGGCTCATCGACCTGCGCTGGGTGGCCATGGCGGGGGTGCTGGTGGCCGCGGGCTTCGCCATGTGGGGCAAGTACCCCGGCATCAACTGGCGCGTGATGCTGGCGGTGGTGGTGCTGGGCTCGTCCTACAACGCGCTGCTGCGGCGCAGCCTGCTGCGTGATGGCACAGGCCCAGTGGCGGCCGTGTCGCAGGCGCTGATCGACATGCTGATGCTCACCGTGGTGCTCTGGTCGGCCGGCGGCATCCGCAACCCGTTCATGGGCTTCTACATCTTCCACGTGGCGCTCATCGCCGTGCTGGGGGGCCCGCGCGCCACGCTGGTGGCCGCCGCGGCCGCGTTCGGGATGGCGGGGCTGCTGGCCCTCACGCTGCTCGAGCCGCGGCTGCAGATTGGCGTCTGGGATCCGCAGCCGGCGTGGGACACGTTCGCGCACGTGGCCGCGTTCGTGGTGACGCTCACGGCGGCGTCGTACGTGGTGAGCCACGCGGCCCGCGAGGTGCGCGATCGCGAGGAGGCGCTCAAGCGCGCGCGCGACCGGGCCGCCCTCGAGTACCAGGTCATGTCCAACACGCTGGACGAGCTGGCCGCGGGGCTCGAGGTGGTGGACCCCGACGGAAGCCTGGCGTGGCGCAACCGGCGCGCCGAGGAGCTGAACGCGGAGGTGGCCATTGGCGGCGCGTGGAGCTGCCCACCCAGCCGCGCCTGTCAGCGCGCGAGCAGTGAGTGCCCGGTGCATCAGGCGCTGCACGCGGGGGAAGGCGGCCGCTGTCGCTTCTCGCTCACGGTGGACCGCGGCGAGCGCGCCTTCGAGATGCTGTCGTTCCCGCTGGCGGGGCGCGCCGGGCACCAGCGCGTCATGAACCTGTACGTGGACCGCAGCGCCGCCATGGTGCAGGAGCGCCAGCTGGTGCTGGCCGAGCGCCTGGCCAGCTTGGGCCGCATCGCGCAGGGCGTGGCGCACGAGCTGAACACGCCGCTGGCCACCATCCGCACGCTGGCCACCGACATGCGCGACGCCATCGCGCTGTACCGCAAGGCCGACGCAGACCAGCGCCCTGCCCTGGCCGACGAGGTGACGGCCGACGTGGACGAGTCCGCGGCGCTGATCCGGAGCGAGACGAAGCGGCTGGCCAAGATCACGCACTCGCTGCTGGCCGGCGGCGACCTGGTGCGCCCGAAGCTGGAGCAGGGCGTGTCGGTGGGCGCCGTGGTGGAGCGCGCGCGGGCGCTGGTGTGGGCGGGCCTGCGCGAGGGGCCCACGCTCACCGTGAACCCGGAGGTCTACGCGCTGCACGTGGCCGCCGACGCGGACCGCCTGATGCAGGTGCTGGTGAACGCGCTGCAGAACGCCGTGGACGCCATGCGCGGGCACACGGATGCCGGCACGATCTACGTGCACGGCAAGGGTGACGCGAGCGAGGTGGTGCTCTACGTGGACGACGAGGGGCCCGGGGTGGATCCGGCCATCGTGGCCCGGCTGTTCGAGCCCTTTGCCACGACCAAGCCGCCCGGCGAGGGCACTGGGCTCGGGCTCTACACGTCGTACATGCTGGTGCGCGCGATGGACGGTGACCTGGCGCTGAGCACGCGCCCCGAGGGAGGCGCACGCGCCACGCTGCGGCTACCGGCGGCCGAGCCCCCCGAGACCGCCGTGACCACCTACTTCTGAGCGCGCCCTTCGAGTGCGGAAAGGCGTCTTGCGTTTGGCACGAGGCCAGCGCACGGTGTGCGTCAGATGAGCACCGGAAACGTCCTCCTCATCGATGACGACGCCGCCTTCCGATTCGCGATGCAGAAGGCGCTGCGACGCGCGGGCTTCGAGGTGAGGGAGGCCGCAGACGGCGAGAGCGCGCTCTCGATCCTCGCGAGCGGCGACGTGCCCGACGTGGCGCTCTTGGACCTGCGCATGAAGGGCCTCGACGGGCTCGAGGTGCTGCGCCGGCGGGGCGCGGTCCGCACGCGCATGATCGTGCTCACCGGCCACGGCACGGTGCAGGCCGCGGTAGAGGCCATGCGCCTCGGCGCATTCTCGTTCCTCGAGAAGCCCGTGGACGCCGAGCTGCTGCGCCCGCTCATCAAGCAGGCCGTCACCGAGAGCCGCCGCACGGAGGGGCCCTCGGACGAGCGCCACGTCCCGCTGGTGGGCCAGAGCCCGTCCACGGCCGAGGTGCGCAAGTTCATCGCCACCGTGGGGCCCACCGACGAGACCGTCACCATCTTCGGCGAGACGGGCACCGGCAAGGAGGTGGTCGCGCAGCACCTGCACCTGGCCAGCCCCCGCCGCAGCGCGCCGTTCGTGGCGCTCAACGCGGCCTGCGTGCCGCGCGAGCTGTTCGAGAGCGAGCTGTTCGGGCACAAGCGCGGCGCGTTCACGGGGGCCAGCGCCGACCGTCTGGGCCTCTTCCGCGAGGCGCATGGCGGCACGCTGTTCATCGACGAGCTGGCCGAGCTGCCCATCGAGAGCCAGGCCAAGCTGCTGCGCGCGCTCGAGACGCGCCTGGTGCGGCCCGTGGGCGACAGCAAGGAGCACGCGGTGGACGTGCGCATCGTGGCGGCCACCAACTGCGACCTGTGGGCCGAGGTGCAGGCCGGCAATTTCCGCGAAGACCTGTACTTCCGCCTGCAGGTGTTCCCGGTGTTGCTCATGCCCCTGCGCGAGCGCCCGAGCGACATCCTGCCGCTGGCGGCGCACTTGCTGGAGCGCCTGGGTTACCGCGACGTCACGCTGGGCCCCGACGCCCAGCAGGCCCTGGTGGACTACCACTGGCCCGGCAACGTGCGCGAGCTGCTGAACGTGCTGCGGCGCGCGGCGCTGTTCGCGGAAGAGAACGAGATCCGCGGCGACCTCATGCGGCGCATGATCGCGGCGAGTGTGTTCGGGCACGCCGCCCCGAAGGCCATGCACGTGCCCATCAGCCTGAGCAGCGCGCAGGCCACCGTGCGGGAGGAGCCTCTCGAGCCTGCAGCGTCGCAGCGTCCCAGCAGTGGCGAGCAGGACTCGGGCGAGCGCACCAGCCTGGCCGACGTGGAGCGCGCCCACATCGAGCGAGTGCTGCGCCAGATGGACGGCAACGTGACGCGCACGGCCACCGCGCTGGGCATCGACCGGCGCACGCTGCAGCGCAAGCTCAAGACCTATGGGCTCGATGCCGCGCCCGAGTGAGGGCCGCGTGCGGGCGGCGCTCGGCTGGCCACGGGTGGCGTGCGCCACGGGGCTCTGGGCGCTCACGGCGTGCAGCCCGGCGCAGACCAGCGCGCCGCCCAGCGTGCCCGTGGCCAGCGACCCACCGCCGCCGGTCTACGTGGCCACCTTTCGCCTCGAGGACGCGGGCGAAGACGCCGAGGGCACCCCACGCACGCGCGTGCTGTTCGTGATGCACAGCGCCACCGAGCCGTCGGTGACCGAGGAGCTGGGCAGCGAGGCGGGCGGCTGCGTGGAGCGCCCCGCCGACGAGCGCACGCTGATGCGCGTGAGCTGCTGGTGGGGCCCGAGTGAGAGCCACTGGGCCGCGCGGCGCACCCCGAGTGGGGTGGCCCTGCTGCGCGCCGAGGGCCCGCGCGAGTCCCTGCCGCCGGTGGGCGAGGGGCTCGCGTGGGAAGTGCGGGTGACGCTGCCGCTGCACAGCCGGGCGCAGGTCACGCGGCTGTCGGACTAGCGCGTGACCTGCGAGGGGCTACTGCGAGACGCAGAACCGAAGGCCGGAGGCAGCCAGCGACACCGCGCCTCGATTCACTGAGGTTCCCACGACGATCTCGGCGTGGCCTGAGCCCACTTGGAGTGCCGACTCGATGGCGTAGACGCCGAAGAGGGTCCCGACTTCGGGGTTGTTGCTGCTGATGAAGGGCATGGGCCCGAGCACGCTGTTCAGTCCCAGTGCATCGTCCAACGTGAAGACGGAGAGCTGGATCTCGAGGAGCCCGTCACCGAGCCCGGCCGAGAAGAGGTAGATGGCGCCGCTGAGCACCTCGAAGTCGAAGTGCGTGAGCGCGGGTAGCACCGACTGGATGTCGGACGCGACGGCGGTGCAGTTGTCGAGCCCCGGCGCGGTGCACGTGTATTCGACGACTCGCAGGCCGCTGTCGTACGGAAGAATGCCGATGAGCCGACCCGTGGTCGGGTCGCGGGAGAAGCGCGCGGGCCCCGTCATCACGGCGGCCACCGTGGGTGGCGCCGCCACCGTGTCCGGGGTCGTGGCAACGGCATCCCACACTTCACCCGTCAGCCCCTCGGCGTTCCGCCAGAACACGTGCTCGCCCTCGCCATCGAGGGTGAACTCGAGGTCGGACGGGATGGTGACCCAGGCGGCCGTGGCGGCACCCGACCTCAGCGACCGAAGCCGGCTGTAGCCGCTGAAGCCGGCGTTGTCGTCGCGGTAGATGACGTCGGGGTTGGTGCCGCCGATGATCGCGAGCGGGGGCCGAAAGCCGGCTGACTGAAGCTCGTTCGCGGTCTCGATGAGATTGGTTCCGTCGTCCGCGATCAAGTAGACACGAGCCTCGCCGAGCAGGGCGACGTCGCCGCTCGCGGCGTAGTTCAGGTACCCGGCGCTCCCATCGACGGTAAAGCCGGTGACCTTGCCCGCATCGATGGGCCAGCCAACGCGGTTGCTCATGCGCGTGGCGAGGCCCTCCCACTCGTGGAGGACCGTGCTCGAGTTGAAGCCCTCGTACTGAGTTCGCGAGACCTGGGCCTCGCTGTCGTTCGTGCGAAAGCCGAAGACCCAATACGCGGCGTTGGGGTCACCCGTCAGCTCATCGAAGTAGTCCCCGGGCATGGCGACCGTGCTGAGCTGGGAGTCCACCGCCAGCTCCTCGGACACGAGCTGCACGGGCATGCGAGCGATCTCCGCGATGGTGGGCAGCAGCGCTCGCAGTGAGTCGTACTCGGGTGTGGCGCAGCCCTGGAACAGCCCATCGCCACACTTGGGTGCCGCCCCGGGGTACTGCTGAGCGTCGAGGTCGTTGCAGTCCGGGAAGATCGCGTCACACAGCGACAGCGTGGACAGGAAGCCGTCCTGATCTCGGTCGCAGTTGAGGCAGGCGAAGCCACCCGCCGGGTGACCCGTGCAGATCTCGTCCGGGTTACACGCACCGCAGTCGGTCTCCGGATTGATGCACACCCCCAACGTTGGGTCGCACAAGCCGTTCGCGCAGTGGGTGTCCACCAAGCACTCCACGCAGGAGTTGTCGTCGACGCAGTACTGGCCCTGCTCACACACCGTTCCGTTGCAGGTGATGGGCCCCTGGTCGACGCTGCCCTGGTCCTCCACGGAGCCATCTTCGGTGCCGGAGTCCTCGGGGGGGCCCGCGTCCGTGCGCGCGACGTACTGCCCCGAGTCCACCACCAGGCTACAGCCCGAGATGGGCAGCAAAGCGATGAGCAGCGCTGTGACCGCCGAGCTCGCCATGACGTGGTGAGTACGCATCAGAAGCTCCCCCGCAGCGAGGCGCCGGCGCCCACGGGACTTGCATAGGGTGTGAAGCGGAGCCGAGCTTGGTCCGTGCTCTCCTCTTCGTCATCGCTTCCACGACCGGTGAGCAGGAGGATGGTGCCCACGGTGGCCCCGACCACGGCCACGCCGAGCCCGATGTCGGCGCCCAGCGCGAAGCCGTCCATGCGCTGCACTTGCCCCGACGTGCAGCTCCGGTCGGCGCCGCACCCATCTTCGATGCGGCCGCGCTCCCTCAGGGCGAGCGGGCCGAACGTGGCGGCCAGCACCACCCCGACGCCTGCAACGGCGTATCCAATCACGGCACCGACCGGCACCCCACCGCCGCGGCGCGGCTCGTCCGGGGAAGCCTCCGCGTCGGCGGCCGGCTCCGTGTCCGGTTCCTGGTCCGGTGTGGGCTCGGCTTCCGGGTCGGGCCTCGGATCGCCCACGTTCGGTGGTGTGGGAGTGGCGCCCCGCGCGGCGATTCGCTCGAGCAGGTTCTCGTGGCGGCGCTCGAGCTGGTCTCGGTTGTCGATGGCCTCCACCTCGTCGAGGTAGCGCCTCAGATAGAGCGCGGCGTTGTCCAAGTCCCCAATCTGCTGGTAGCAGAGAGAGAAGTTGTAGAAGAGCTCGGAGCGCTGACTGAGGGCGTGCGAGCGCTGGAACTCGCGCAGCGCATCCTCGTAGTCACCTGCCTCGTAGTACGAGGCGCCCGCCTGGAAGTGGAGGCGCGCGCGGTCGTCCTGGGCCTGGACACGGACGCTGGAAGAGAGGGCCGCGACCAGCGCGGCGAAGAAGACCAAGTAACGATACAAGCTCAACCCCACTTAGGCAGGCACCCACCCGGAGTGCGACCGTGACAGACAGCGACCGCGCTAGTGTCGCCCCGGATTCGGTCCTTGTCCACTCACAGTGTCTGGTGCCGCTCTGGACGTAGTTCCCGGAGTGGTGACCAACGGTCGCCACTCACCAACCGACCGACTATGGTGTGAGCGCATGCAGTCCCTCGTGGTCCTCGTGGTGGTGCTGATGGCGGGGCTGGGGGCCAGCGGCTGCGGGGCATCGCTCACGTCCATGCAGCCGGCGCGGCTCACGCCCGAGTCGCACCTGGCCATGACCACGTCGCTCGCGGTCAACGCGCCTGTCGGGTCGGCCGGTGACACGCTGGACGCCCTGCAGGCCCTGGACGAAGTGGTGGGCGTGCTCGAGCCGCGCGAGATCCAGCTGCTGGCCGACGCGGTGAACGCCGGCTCGCTGAGCCCGCCCATGGTGGACCCTTCCGTGCGGTTGGCCTACGGGGTGAGTCGCTACTTCGAGATCGGCGCGCGTGTGGGCGGGTCGCATGTGGGTGTGAGCGCCCGCGTGCAGGTGCTGCGCATCGCCCCCGGCATCTACGCCTCACTGGGCTTCGAGCTGAGCAGCGCGCTGTCCACGCTGCCCATCAACCGCTTCAACGACCGCGTGTTCGTGGAACGCTATCGGCGCCTGGACGTGGGCCTGCCGCTGATGCTGGGCTACAGCTCGTCGCGCGCGCACCTCTGGGCAGGGCCCAAGCTCCTCTTCAGCCGCGTGCGCACGCGCGGCCACCTCTGTGTGCGCGAGAACGACGAGTGCACCGACCGCGTGGAGTTCCGCGGGTCTGGTTCGCTGCGCCACGTGGCTGGCCAGCTGGGCGTGGCGCTCGGCAAGCGCCGCTTCTGGATCGCGCTCGAGCTCACCATCGCGCGGCTGCGGGGCAACGGCACCGTCCGCGGGCAGCGCGGAGCCACGGAAGAGAGCTACACCTACGACCCCGACGGGCGCGTCATCCAGCCTGCGCTCGGGCTCATCGCGTGGTTCTGACGGCGCCGCTCAGGGCGCTTCGAACTCGCCCACGCTGACCACGAAGCGAGGCCTTCGCGCGCCGTCTTTCTGCAGCGCGGCGCTCACCGGATAGGCGTCTTCCGACACGCGCACGTGGATGTGGTTGTCGTGGTTGGGCCAGTGCTGGAGGTGCACTCCGTCCGAGTAGAGCGGCCGCAGGTCGGCGTCCACGGTACCGTCCAGCACCGCGTCGTCGGCGCCATCGCGCGTGGGCGGGATCAGCTCGCGGTCCAGGAAGGCACGCGTCACGCGACCGCTCTGATAAAAGGCCCCGAACATGCGCGCGTTGGCGTATCCGTCATAGTTGGTGACCGTGCCGGCCACGCACTCGCGCCCGTCCACGTACATGAGCTGGCAGTAGGTGCGCCAGGGCGCCTCTCCGTCCAGCCCATAGAGCGAGATGTCCACGTCCTTGCCGCGCTGATGCGACGCGTGCCGCAGGCTGCCGGTGTCGGTGCCGGGCGTCTCGCCATCCCACTGCGAGAAGTCCTCCGGGATGAAGGGCGCGTAGCCCGCGGCGGCCATGGACTGCCCGGCGAAGCGCACCAGCATCAAGAGGTCGCGGCGCCCGAACTGGTAGCGCATCACGGTGCTGGGGGTCCAGTCGTAGCCGTCCACGGCCGGGTCGATGGGCAGCGGCAGCTGCAGCAGGCGGTCGCAGTCGCCGAGGCACTCCGGCCCGTCGGCGAAGGGCGTGCGCGTGACGTGCAGCGTGCCGGTCAGCGCGGTGCTGCTGGTGAGGCGCACCCAGTACGTGCGCGCGGCCTGCGGCTCGAAGACCGCCAGCGTGCGGATGCCGCGACCGCCGTTGGTGAGGCCCAGGTACGCCGGACCCACGCCGTCGTAGCGCTCCACCGTCATGGTCACGGCCGCGGTGGTGGGCGCGAAGTCGAAGCGGAAGCCCACGTGCTCGCCGCGCGGGACCTCCACGCGATAGAGGAGCTCGTGGCTCGCAGCGAGCGTGACGCCGGTGGCTCCGTCGGCCAGCGGCAGCGCATCCGGCGCCACATCGTCGGGGGCCACTCCGTCGTCGGGTGAGGTCACGCCCTGGTCATGGCCAGCGTCGAGCGGCGCGCCCAGATCGAGTTCCGTGCCCGCGTCACCGGCGCTGCCGTCCGGCACGCCCGCGTCGCCCACCGCGGCGTCGTCGAACGAGGCCGGCGGACCGTCGCCCACGCGATTCTCGCAGCCAGCGCAGACCGCTGCCGTGCACGCGACCCACAGCCAAGCGAGACGGGGTGGGAGGCAGCGCGACCAGGTCTGGGGTGAGTGCATGTGTGATTCATAACATGACCATAAGGTCATATCAATAGGCGACCGTCAGAACGCGTGGGTCGGAGCCTGGTAGGCTGCGCCATGCCCACGCTCTCCATGCTCGCCCTCGAGGACATCGCCGGCGCCGCCATCGTGCTGGACCCGCAGCTGCGGGTGGTGGAGTTCACGCCGGCCGCCGAGCAGCTCATGGCCGCCCCGCTCGCCCCCGGCGTGTTCGCCGCCAAGGTGCTGTGTGGCGAAGGCGCGCAGCGGCCCATCGCCGAGGCGCTGGCGGCGGGCAAGCCCATCGCCGCCGAGGTCCCGCGCGTGGACCCGGACGGCGGCACGCGCGTGCTCTACGTGCGCGGCACGCCCATCAAGCGTGACGGGGTGATCGAGGGCTTCTTGCTCCTGCTCGAGGCGAGCGGCTGGGAGGACGGCGGCCCCGACGCGCCCATCACGCGCTTTGGGATCCTGACGGGTGACCGCGCCATGAAGCGCCTGCTGCGCGACATCGAGCGCGTGGCCCGGCGCAGCGCCACCGTGTTGGTGCGTGGCGAGACGGGCACCGGCAAGGAGCTGGTGGCCCAGGGCATCCACGACGCGTCGAGCCGCCGCGACGGTCCGTTTCGCGCCATCAACTGCGCCGCCCTGCCGCCGCACCTGCTGGAGAGCGAGCTGTTCGGCCACGTGCGCGGCGCGTTCACCGGCGCCGTGCGCGATGCCCCGGGTCACTTCCGGCTGGCGTCGGGGGGCACCTTGTTCCTGGACGAGGTGGCCGAGCTGTCGCTCGAGCTGCAGGCCAAGCTGCTGCGGGTGCTGCAGGAGCGCGTGGTGGTGCCGGTGGGTGGGCGCGACTCCATCCCCATCGACGTGCGCATCGTGTCGGCGACGCATCGCTCGCTGCAGGCGGCCGTGGCCGACGGCGAGTTCCGTGCCGACCTGATGTACCGCCTGCGCGTGGTGCCGCTGTTCATCCCGCCCCTGCGCGAGCGCGGCGACGACGTGCTGCACATCGCGCAGCGCTTCGTGACGGAGCAGAATGCGCGCGGCGAGCGGCAGGTGCTCAGCCTCTCGAGCGGCGCGCGGGCGCGGCTGCTGGCGCACCCCTTCCCCGGCAACGTGCGCGAGCTGCAGAACGTCATCGAGTACGCGTTCACCATGGGTGACGGCCCCGTGCTGGTGGAGTCCGACCTGCCGCCCGAGCTGCTGCAGGGCGCGGGTGGCGAGCCCGTGGACCAGGCCTCCGCCGTGAACGTGCCGGCCACACGCAGCGCCGAGCCGGGCAAGGCGGGCGACGAAGCTGCGCGCATCCGCTTTGCCCTCGAGCGGGCTGCGGGCAACCGGGGCCGTGCCGCCCAGAGCCTGGGGATCAGCCGGGCCACCCTCTGGCGCCGCATGCGGGCGCTGGGCATGGACGACTGATCGCGTTCACACGGCGCAGGTGCCGCCCTCGGCCTCCACGTAGGCCAGCATGCCACCGCGCATGGACGCCACGCGCTTGAAGCCCATGGCCTCGAGCGTGCGCGCCGCCCCCGCCGAGCGGCGACCGCTGCGGCAGATGACCACGATGGGCTCCTCGCGCGGCGCGTCCTTCATGCGCTCGCTGAGCTTGTCCAGCACCACCGAGTCGGCGCGCTCGAGCATGGGCAGCTCGCCCGTCAGCTCGTCTTGCTCGCGCACGTCGATGAGCCGCACCTCGGCGTGGGCGTCGCGCACCCAGGCCACGTCCACCTCGGGCGTGCCGTCGCTGAGCCGCTCGACAGGCGCCCAGCCGCGCTCGATGGGCAGCGCCGAGTCGCTCTGCGGCGCGAGGCCACAAGCCAGGTTGGCGGGCACGGCCACGTCGATCTTGCTGGGCAGCGCCAGGTTCAGGTTGCTCATGATGGTGACGAACTGGTCCTTGCTGCGCCCGCCGCCGAGGCGCGGGTTGTGCGCCTTCTCTTCGCCCACGGTGCTCATGGTGCGCCCGCGGTAGTCGTGGCCAGGCCAGATGCGCGTGTCGTCCGGCAGCGAGAACACCTGCTGCTGCACGGAGTCGTAGAGCGTGCCCGAGTCTCCCTGCTGGAAGTCGGTGCGCCCGCAGCCGCGGATGAGCAGCGCGTCGCCCGTGAAGGCGTTCTGGTGGTCCTCGGTCACGTACGACACGCAGCCGTTGGTGTGCCCGGGCGTGGCGCGCACCTCCAGAGTGATGCCACCCACGTGCACCTTGTCGCCATGGCGGACCTTCACGTCGGCACACACGGCCCCTGCGGCGTCGCTCACCACGGAGCGGCTGCCCAGGCGCTGGCGCAGCAAGCCCGACCCGGTGATGTGGTCGGCGTGGGCGTGGGTCTCGAGGGTGTGGACCAGCGTGAGGTCGAGCTCGCGCAGCAGCTGGGCGTCGCGCTCCACTTGATCCAGGACCGGGTCGATCAGCGCCGCCTGCCGCGTGACGGGGTCCGCGATGAGGTAGGTGTAGGTGCTGGACTCGGGGTCGAAGAGCTGTCGGAAGAGCATGGTGGCCTCTTGGTAGGGTTCGTTCGTCCGGGGGGACGGCATGAACAAGAGCACGCCGCGTGCCAGCCCACAGAGCCTGAATTCGCGGCGGGGCGCAACGCTTTGCAACACCGTTGCGCGTGCAACAGGGGCACATGCAACACTCTGCAACATTCGCGCTGCCCGAGGCATATACGAGGTGCACGCAATTCACCGGCGATGTGCGCGGGCCATGCGTGGCACGAAGCGTGCTTTGATGGGCCGCCATGACATCTTCGTTCTTCTCCATGGCCAGCCTCACTGGCCTGCTGGGCGGGCTCCTGATCGGGCTCTCCGCCTCCCTCCTGTGGGTCATGAACGGGCGCATCGCGGGCATCAGCGGCATCGCCGGCGGCATGTTCGCTGCCCCGCTGCGTGAGGTCTCGTGGCGCGGCGCGTTCGTGTCGGGGCTGGTCATCGCTGGCGCAGTCGGCGCGCTGGTGAAGCCGGCGGTGTTCGGGGCGCCCACCACGCTGCCCTTCGCGCAGCTGCTGGCCGCTGGCCTCTTGGTGGGCACTGGCACGGCCCTCGGCTCGGGCTGCACCAGCGGCCACGGCGTGTGCGGGTTGGCGCGCTTCTCCTCGCGCTCGCTGTTCGCCACCCTCACGTTCATCGGCGTGGGCATGCTGACCGTGGCTGCCGTGCGCGCGCTCGGCGGAGGTGCGCTGTGAAGGCGGCCGTGGCTCTGGTGGCCGGGCTGCTGTTCGGTGCGGGCCTCATGCTCTCGGGCATGACCAACCCGGCGCGCGTCATCGGCTTCCTGGACGTGCAGGCGTGGGACCCCACGCTCATGTTCGTGATGGGCGGCGCGCTGTTGGTGACCACGCCCGTGTTCGCGTGGGCCAGGCGGCGTGAGCGCCCCGTGCTCGAGCCCATCTTCCATGCGCCGGCCAAGACGCAGGTGGACCGCCGGCTCTTGCTGGGGGCTGCGCTCTTCGGTGCTGGCTGGGGCCTCGCCGGGCTCTGCCCGGGGCCCGCGCTGGTGTCGTTGCCGAGCGCGCGCGTGGAGCTCTTGGGCTTCGTGGCGGTGATGCTGGCGAGCCTGTTCGCCGTGCGTGCGTGGGACACGCGCCGCCTGATGCGCCTGCTGGCCGAGGCGCCCACGCGCGTGGGCGACGACGAGATCATGGACATCATGGAGGCCGAGTAGCCCATGACGGCCGCCGCGCAGACACCCGCGAAGCGTCGCTCACTGCGGCCCGCGTGGCTGCGCGGCTACGACCGTGCGGTGCTGCGCGCGGACGTCATCGCGGGGGTGATCGTGGCGGCTGTGTTGATCCCGCAGGCCATGGCCTACGCCACGCTGGCGAACCTGCCGCCCATCGTGGGGCTCTACGCCGCCGCCGCCGCGCCGTTGTTCTACCCGCTGCTGGCCAGCTCACGGCGCCTGGCCGTGGGGCCGGTGGCGCTCGACTCCATGCTGGTGGCGGGCACGCTGGCCACGCTCGGTGCCGTGGCCGTGGCCGACCGCGTGGCCTACGGCGTGCTGCTGGCGCTGATGGTGGGCGCCATCCTGTTCGTGCTGGGCGTGCTGCGCTTCGGCTTCGTGGCCAACTTCTTGTCGCGTCCGGTGGTGCTGGGCTTCACCGCAGGCGCGGCGCTGCTGATCGCCAGCGGCCAGGTGGGCCCGCTGATGGGCATCTCGCTGCCCACGGGCCAGGGGCTGCACGCCGTGGTGTGGGCTGCCGTGAAGGGGGCGAGCGGGGCCCACGTGCCCACGCTAGTGGTGGGGGTGGTGAGCGTGGCGCTGCTGCTGGCGCTGCGGAAGCCGTTGCCGCGCGCGTCCTCGCCCATCGTGCTGGGTGGCGCGCTGGTGGTGTCAGCGCTGCTGCACCTCGAGGACCACGGCGTGCGCGTGGTGGGCGAGCTGCCGCGCGGGCTGCCCATGCCCGCCGTGCCCGGCTTCGACTTCCTGGCGAGCGCCCCGTACGAGATCCTGGTGCCCGCCGCGCTCACCATCGCGCTGGTGGCGTTCACCGAGGCCATCGCCACGGCGCGCGCCATCGCCGAGCCGGGCAGCGTGGTGCGCCCTAGCCAAGAGCTGGCTGCGCTGGGCGTGTCCAACCTCGCGGCGGGCCTCTTCGGCGGCTACCCGGTCACTGGCGGGCTGTCTCGCTCGGCCATCAATGCGGGCGCCGGGGCACGCACGCCGCTCGCGGGTGCCGTGACGGCGCTGCTGGTGGCCCTGGCGCTGATGGTGGCGACGGGCGCGTTGTACGCGCTGCCCATGGCCAGCCTGGCCGCGCTGGTGATCGTGGCGGTGCTCAAGCTCATCGACGTGGCCGCCGCCAAGCGCATCGCGCGCACGAAGCGTGGCGACGCGGTGGTGCTCGGCCTGACGTTCGTGGCCACCGCGCTGCTGGGCGCACAGACGGGGCTCTTGATCGGCGTGGCGCTGTCCGTGGGCGCGTTCTTGATCAGCACGTCGAAGCCGCACTTCGCGGTGCTGGGACGGCTCCCGGGCACGGAGGACTACCTGAACGTGGAGCGTCACCCGCACGCGGTGCAGGAGCCCGGCGTGGTGGTGCTGCGCATCGACGCGCAGCTGTACTTCGGCAACGTGACCTTCTTGCAGGACTGCGTGCGCGGCATCGTGAGCGAGCAGGGCGTGGCCATGCACACGCTGGTGATCGAGGCGGCCGGCGTGAACCAGCTGGACAGCGCGGCGGCCGAGACGCTGGACGCGTTAGATCGCGAGCTCGAGGGGCGCGGGGTGCGGTTGCTGCTGACGCACGTGAAGGGACCAGTCCGTGACGTGCTGGCGCGCACCGACATGCTGCTGCGCATGGCGCGCACCGGGCGCATCTACTTGGGCACCCACGAGGCGGTGATGAAGGCGGCCAGCGGGGAAGAGCTGATTGGGCGCGACCCGGAGAAGGACCCGGACCCGCGCGCGTTGGCCGACCGCGTGGGGTGTGGAGAGACGGCGCGGCGGCTGATCCCGAGGGAGGGACGGCACGGCGAGGGCAGCGGGATTTAGGGGGGCGCAGTCCGTGAGTCGAGTCCGAGTCGAGTCGAGTCGAGTCGAGTCGAGTCGAGTCCGAGCCCGAGTCCGAGTCCCAGCCCGAGTCCGAGTCCGAGTCGAGTCGAGTCCGAGTCCGAGTCCGAGTCCGAGGCCGAGTCCGAGGCCGACCAGCGAACACCCGACACGAGCGGGCGGCCCCTGATTGCTCGCACGATCTTGCGACGGGTATGCCGCCGAGATACCTTCAGCGCCGATACAAGGAGAGTGGAGACGATGACTACCAAGCGCAGCCCCCGAAGCGTCCTGATTCTTTCCCTGGCCCTCGGCGGCCTGGTGGGCGGCTGTGGAGGTGACGCAGCTGGCAACGACGCGGGGACCGACGGGGCCATCGCGTGCCTGGTCAACCAGTACGTGGAGGACGCTGCGTGTGTGGCCTGTCCACCGGGTACGAGCAACCTTCCCGGCGACAGAACATCGGGGGGTGACACCATCTGCGATCCGCGACTTTGCGAGGAGGACGAGCGCGTCCAGGCGAACGCCTGTACGCCATGCCCTGCCAACACTTTCAACGATGCCGGCGACGACGCTTCCATGTCGGATACAAGCTGCGAAGACGCCTGTGAGGTCGCGCTGGGCCTGCCCTGCGCAGATTTCGCGGAGGCATACGTCAAAGCCTCGACCGTGGACGAGGCCGATCGGTTCGGTCGGTCGGTCGCGCTCGACGGCGACACGCTCGTGGTAGGGGCCCCCGATGAAGACGCAGACACCGGGATTGACGGGACGCAGAGCGACGATACGGCCGTGGACAGTGGCGCTGTGTACGTGTTCACACGCGTCGGCGCGACGTGGACTCAGCAGGCGTACCTCAAGGCATCCAACGTCCAAGGCAGCGATAGATTCGGGTTCACGGTAGCCGTGTCCGGCGACACGATCGCAGTGGGTGCGCCAGGTGAAGATAGCGCGGCCCCAGGAGTCAACGGTGACGAAGCCGACAACTCACTCGAGTCCACCGGCGCAGTGTACGTGTTTACGCGGAGCGGAGCGTCCTGGAGCCAACAAGCCTACCTGAAGGCGTCGAATCCTGACTCGACGGACTCTTTCGGAGTCGCATTGGGACTCTCCGGTGACACCTTGGCCGTCGGTGCCAACTGGGAAGACAGTACGGCCACGGGGGTCAACAACGATGAAACAGACGACACGGCTGTGCAGAGTGGCGCCGTGTACGTATTCACCCGCTCATCAAACACGTGGAGCCAGCAGGCCTATCTGAAGGCGTCCAATACCGACGCGGGCGACGAGTTCGGGACGGCTCTTGCACTCGACGGAAACACACTCGCGATCGGAGCCTGGGAAGAGGACTCGGCCGCGACAGGAGTAGACGGCAGCGAGTCCAGCAACGCGAGCGAGACGAGCGGCGCTGTGTACGTCTTCACGCGGAGCGGTGTCACGTGGACGCAGCAAGCATACTTGAAGGCATCCAACACGATGGTCGGCGCGCAGTTCGGGTTTTCCGTCGCGCTCTCCGGTGACACCGTAGCGGTAGGGGCGCCAGAGCATCAGACCGGAGCAGTCTACATCTTTGGCCGCAGTGGCGGTGTTTGGAGCCAGCAGGCATTGCGTACTGCCAACAGACCCGCCGACGCCTTTGGCTACTCAGTAGCACTTTCGAACACCATGCTCGTGGTGGGCGCACGTACCGAGAGCCGTGGTGGCTCTGGTCTCAACGACGACCCGCCGTTCGCCACAATCGAGGCGAGCGGAGCCGTCTACGTGTTCACGCAAAGCGCCACTTTGTGGTCCCAACTGGCCTACATCAAGGCATCGAATCCAGACCCATTCGATCAGTTCGGATTCTCCGTGGCCGTATCCGGAAGCACGATCGCCGTTGGTGCCACCAACGAGGACAGCGCTGCCACTGGCCTCAACGGCAACGAGGCCAACAACGACGCCCTCGACAGCGGCGCTGTCTACGTGCGCTTGCTCGCACCGTGACCGCGCATCAGGGACGCGGCGCTGGGATTCAGAAGCTCTTCCCGTCGACCATCTGCACGGTGACTGCGTCGAGGTCGAAGCCGTCGAGGCAGCGCACGTTGATGGCGATGATCGGGGAGCCGTCGCGCCGCGTGCCGCGGGCGAACGACCCCACGCCACAGGTCTTGCAAAACAGGTGGTGGATGGTGTGCTTGTTGAACGTGTAGTCCGTGAGGTGGTCCTCGCCCGACAGGAGGGTGAACGCGTCGGGGGTGACGAAGGAGAGCAGCGTGCCCTTCTTGGAGCACATCGAGCAGTTGCAGCCCATCCCGGTGTCGGCCGCGATGTTCACTTCGTAGCGGACCTTCTGACAGTGGCAGCCGCCGGCGTGGAGCGTGGGTTCGGTCATGCGGCCGATGGTGCCACAGAGAACCCACCTTCCGATGAGCCGATGGCGGCGCTCGCGGCTGCTACATTCCGTGGCGTGGGTATCGCTCGCATCCTCCTGCTCGTGCCTCTCCTCGTGCTCGCGCTGGGGTCGGGGTGCCGCGATGGCTCGCACCGGCCGACGCTGCCGCGTGGGAGCGCGCCGCGGTTCGAGCTCGGCCGGTGTGAGGCCCAAGTCCCGGAGGGCGCTCAGGTCGAGTGCGGGACGCTCATCGTGGCCGAGGACCGTGACGCGGAGGTGTCGCATGAGGTGCGGATCGCGGTGGCCATCTTCCGCAGCGGCGCGTCGGCTCCTGATGCGAGCCCAGCGGTGTTCCTCCCGGGCGGCCCAGGCGACGGCGGCCTCGATCGGCTGGACTACTTGTATGGGTTGTCTGCGCCGGTGCGGGCCAGGCGTGACCTGATCGTGCTCGACTATCGGGGTGTTGGCCGGTCGTCCCCTTCGCTCGTGTGCACCGAGGGCGGCGGTGATGAAGGTGAACGCATCGAGCGCTGTCGCGAGCGCTTCGAGCGCGTGCCCGTGGATCTCACCGCGTACTCGAGCGCCGACATCGCGCGCGACCTCGCGGACCTCCGCACCGCGCTCGGCGTGCCTTCGCTGCATCTGATCGGCAGCTCCTACGGGACCAGGGTGGGCCTCACCATGCTGCGCGACTTTCCGGAGGTGGTGGGCAGCGCGAGTCTGGACGCGGTGGCGCCGCCCGAGGTGGACCTCTTCGAGACTGCGCCCCTGACGTTCGACCGCGCCTTCACGCGCATCCTCGAGTCGTGCGCGGCGGATGCCACCTGCGCGGGGGCGTTTCCTTCGCTCGCCCAGGATCTCGACGTGGTCCTCGAGCGCCTCGCCACCCATCCCCCCGACATCTCCTTCACCGTCGATGGCCAGCTGCAGCCCGCGGTGCTGGACCGGTCGCTCTTCATCGGGCTGCTGCTGCGCGCGTTCACGCCGGCGCTCCTCGGGACGGTCCCGGCCATCATCCACGCCACGGCCATCGAAGACTATGCGCCGCTCATCGCGTTCGGCGAGCTCGCGCCGCGCACGGGCACGCGCTATCCGTTCGCGTTCGGCATGCATCTGTCGGTGCAGTGTGCGGAGGAGGTGCCCTTCAGCTCCGCCGCAGATGCCGAGGCCATCTCGAGCGCGCATCCGCGCTTTGCGTTCATCAGCGCATACCGCGTGGCCGCCGAGCGGTGCGAGCACTGGGCGGAGCTCACCGTGGACCCGCGGGAGGACGAGCCGGTGGCCAGCAACGAACCCGTGCTCTTCCTGAGCGGCGACTTCGACCCCCTGCTGGACCCCGCGTGGGCCGAGGACGCCCGCGCTTCGCTCCCCACGAGCATCCACCTGCTCTTTCCGAACGCCGCGCACGGCGTGCTCCACACAGACTGCGGCTGGCAGGCGGTGTCGGCGTTCATCGACGCGCCCGATGAGCTCCCCACGCACCCATGCGCGGCCGAGGCGTCTCCTCCGCCGTTCGTCGTCGATCCCGGACCGCTGCTGCGCGAGATGCTCGAAGCGAGACCGTGACACCCGCGCGGTAGCCATTCGTGCGAAGCTCCGCATCCCATGTACTGCGGAGGTTCCGTGTGACGCCCTCGATCTCGGTTTGGCTCTTGGCGGCTCTCCTCGGAGCCACCGTGGCGGCATGTGGTGGGGCTCGTCCCGGCGGCTCCGCGCCCACTGAGCGGGTGCTGCTGGCAGGTGGATACCTCGACGCGCTGCTGCCGAGCGGCGAGCGGATCGCGCCGGACTCACCCAACGACGCCTCGGGCATCCTCGCCGTGGTGACGCACCAGCTGCGGCGCACGAGCGGCGTCCTGCGCATCGAGTCACTCGACATCGGTCAACGCGTGACGCCCACGTTCGCAGCAGACGCTGTGGCCATGGAGCGGCGAGCGCAGTGCGCCGGAGCCGAAGCGCGTCTGGTGGCAGAACCGGGTCTCGCCGCCCCCGACGGCTTCGCGGTCGTGGCATTCGCCCCGGTGGCGACCTGCGACGGCGGTAGTCCCCCCGACGCACGCCTGTACGTGAGCACCCCCGACGGCGCCGTCATCCAGCTCGAGTTCCTCTGCGAAGCACAGGGCTGCCTGCCGGATCGGCGCGCCGTGCTCGAGGCCTTCGTGGGCTCGTTTCAGCGCGCTGCACCGCCTTCGTCCGCCGGTGGGACGCGCTTCCTCGGGCTCTCGTCCGGGCTCGGGATCTCGCTGGTGGTTCCGGAGGGCTTCGTGGTCCGACAGTACTCCGGGGAGGACACGGCTGCGTTCGCGGTGGTGCGGCCCGCGCACGTGGACGGGCCGGCCGACATGCTCTCGGTGGCGTTCCACTTCAGCTCTTCGCCGAACACGCTCGCCGAAGACTACGCATCGACGAACGAGCAGGCGCGCACGTTCCAAGGGCGGGTGGCGGGTCAGGACGTCGAACTCCTGGAGCTCACCGGTCCGTCGCGACGCAGGACCATCGCGCGCCTCGAGCTCGCTGCGGTCTCCATCGACGTCGTCATCCGAGCCGAGTCCGACGAGGTGCACGCGCAGCTCATGCGCGCCATCGGAGACGCCGTGGTGCGCGACCCGGACGCCGAGGACCCCCCCCCCCCCCCCCCCCCCCCCTCCCCCCCCCCCCCCCCCCCCCCCCCCCCCCCCCCTCCCCCCCCCCCCCCCCCCCCCCTCCTCTTCTTTCTTTGCTCTTTCCACATCCATCACAATACCTCCTCGCAGTGTCCACTAAACCACCACTGCACTTTATGAGGACGACGAGGACGACTTCTTGCCATAGTCACTGCGGCCCGATGCGCGGCTGAGCCAACTGGCCCGCCTGGCTGTCGGGTGTGGCCGCAGGGGGCGCTGGCGGAAGCTCGGCATCCACAGAGCTGATGACCGTGAGGAACGCGAGCACCGCCTCGAGGTCGCCCTGGCTCAGGTACTCCTCGCTGATGCCAGGCATCGCGGTGTTGCCCTCCCGAATCTGCCGCCGCATCTGCGCGGGCGACCAACGGTACCCGCGTGGGTTCACCCTGCCCGCATGGCAGGGGTTGCAGAAGGTCGAGAAGATGGAGCCGCCGAGCGCGATGTCACGCGAGGCGACGGGGCCCTCATAATCGATGGATGATGGCATCGCCGCTGGCGCATGGACCGGCGCACACCCCGCCACGAGGATGACCACCCAACCGCTCACTCCGATTGCGAACCTACCCACCACTGACCTCGACGACGAGGCTACAGCGGTCGTCCTGCGATGACAACACGGTGCCGAGCGGGGAACGTTCCGCAGGAGCAGGAGCGTTGGCCGCTGAGATGACCGAGTCCGCCGACGACACGCTGCCCGCTCCGCGCTCCCTGTGGGAGCTGCTGCGGTCCTCGCTCGGCATCGGCGTGGTGCTCGGGGTGGTGGCCGTGGTGGCCGTGCCCGCGTGGGTGTGCTTGATCGGGATCGCGCCGAGCACCGTGGCCGCGGTGGCCCTGATGCGCGCGCAGCTGCAGCTGGCCGTCCCCGGCGCACAGCCCGAGCCTGTGGACGGCACCGGCATCGGCTGGCGCTGGGTGCACGCGGGGGCGTGGGTGTTCGTGGGCGTCGCGGGCTACATCGCGGCGGTGGCGTGCGCGAGCGCGCTGGCCGGGCGGCTCACGTGGAGGGACCCGTCGTCGGACCCGGGCACCGCGGCGCTCACCCTGACGCTGGCTGCGGGGTATTGCGGGGCCGTCACGCCGTTCGCGTTCGTGCCGTTCGTGATCCTGGACGTGCGGCGTCCGCACCGCCTGTCCGATGTGCTGGTGACGTCGGTGGGGCTCGCCACGCGCGACTTCCTGCCGCTGCTGGGCGGGGCGGTGTTCGCGGGGCTCATGCTGGGCGTGCCGCTGTGGCTGGCGACGGCGTACTGGCAGCTCGGCTGGATGCTGGTGTGGGTGCTCGCGCCGTGGCTCACGAGCGGCATGATGGTGCATCGCTACGCGCGCCTGTCGGCCACGCTCCCCATGGACCCGCGTGAGGGCCAGCTGCCCACGGCGGGGGTGCTGATGCTGGGGGCATGGGCCGCGCTCGCGACGGGGATGGCGCTCGCGCTGACGCACCTCGGCACGGGGCGCGGGTGGCTCGCCTGGTCGGGTGAGACGCCGGGGCTCGCGCTGGTCTTCGGTGTGCTCGGGCTCGCATGGGTAGCCGTGGTGGTGGTGCTGACGCGCGCGTGGTCACGAGCCCGGGCGGTGCGCTGGGTACTCAGCGGGCACGGGAGCGCGACGGCCGCGTTCACTGGCGAGCTGCTGCTGCAAGACGGTGCGGCGCTGGTGGCCACGCAGGCTGGCTTGCGGGTGGAGGGCAATGTGTGGGTGGTGGGTCGCGAGGCGCGCCTCCAGGTGCCACCCGGCGTGCACGAGACGCCCCACGCGCTCGAGCTGCGGCCCGATGCGCTCGCCCCCGGCGCGAGCGTCACCGTGGTGGGGACGTTCCGCGCCATCGCTCAGCCGGGCCTGCGGGGTGCATCGCTGGACTGGCCACGGCGCGCGTCGTTGCTGGTGGGGGACTACCGCGAAGCCCGCGCCACCCTCGCGCGGCGCGCCGCGCGGTCCACCATCGCGCTGCTGCTGCCCATCACCCTGCTCGCCACGGTCACGGCCGGCGCCCTCATGCTGGACGCTCGACAGAACGTCTTCCTCAACGACCCGTCCTGGTTCTTCCCACGTTGAAGCCGCTCGAGGGCGTCAGCGCCGAGCGAGGCCCGCGTGCAGCCCGCGCCGCTGGAGCGCCCGTGGAAGCCTCGGAGGCGGAGGTGAAAGAATTCAACAGGCCGAAATGGGTCGGAAACACGGCCTCCCCAGCATGGAGAGGTGTCTTCCCGTGCACCCTTCGGCCGCCGTCACTACCTCCTCGGAGGGGGGCTGTCCGTGCTCGTACACGGGGCTGCGCTGTTCGGATGGTCTGGGACGCAGCCGAGCCAACCGGCCGAAGAGGAACTGCGCGCGGGCGTGATCTGGCTCGAGACGGCGGCGTCTCTTGGCGGTGCGATCGGGGAGCAGCCCGCGTCGCCGAGGCCCGGCGAGTCGGGGTCCCGTGTTGCCGCGCGCGTCGCTCGCCGTCCCCACCACGCCGCGCCGCCGCGCACTCCGACCGTCCACGAGACCACGGGGGAGACACAGGAGGTGTCCTTGCCGGCGGCCCCGAGCGCGGCGGCGCAGCCAGCCGGGGCACCCGAGGGCGTCGGCGCCACGATTGGTGCCTCGGGCGCGGGGACCGGGTATGGCTCGACCGATGCCCGTGCTGGCTCCGGACTCGCTGCCGGGGGCGACGCTGGGGCCGCCGGGGGAGCCCCCGTCCAGGGACCGCGGCTCCTCGCGGCGGGGAACCCTTGTGCCGGGTACTTCCCGCCGGGGGCGCACGTGGCCCACGGTCGCGTGCAGGTGGAGGTGGAGGTGAGCGCCAACGGTCGGATCGCCGCCACGCGCGTGATGGCCGAGCAGCCGCTGGGCGAGGGGTTCGCTGGGGCAGCACGCGCGTGCGCCGCCGACCGCTTGCAGTTCGCGCCTGCACAGACGTCGCAGGGGACACCGGTGGCGGGACACGCACGGCTGCTGCTGAGCTTCGATCGCAGCTGACGGCGCCCTGAACAGTCAGATTGTTTCCGATATATTTCCGATCGGTGTCTTGACAGTTTCCGCACGCCGACCAAAGGTACGACTCAGGCATGACGCGAACCTCCATGCGGCTGGTGTACCTGTTCGGTGTCGTCGTCTCGGCCTCGGCGCTGGGAGCGGGCGCCACAGCGGTGGCCTCCGCAACGGCGGTGATGTCAGCCCCACGTGTCGCGGCTCCGGAGGAGCTCGTGCTGGTCGCCGATCCGGCTCCGCTGCAGAGCGAGCCCGAGACGCCGTTCGAGGAGGCGGAGCAGACCTCCGATCCCACCGAGTCGTCCAAGGGTGGCGAAGAGCGCCCCGAGTCCTCGGATGGCGAGACGCCCTTCCTGGACGGGCGCTACATCGCCACGTTGGCTTCCGCGGACGCCCTGACCGCACGCGTCGGTTCGCCGCCCCCGGTGAGCGAAGCGGCGCTCGCGTCGCAGTTCCATCCCGACGGCCTCGACCGCCCTCCGAGGGCGTGAACGCGGCCGGGGGGACGAGCTCTTCGTCTCCCTGCGCCGACGCTGGCCTCGACTCCGAGCGAACCCCGTGCCGCGAGCCCATGCGCTCGACGTCCCGGTAGCCACTCGCGTCGAGGCGTCCGTTCACCCGCTCCGGTGCGCGATGTCGCGCGCGCGGAGTCTCACCCACCCCCATCCTGAATTCTCAAGGAGCATCATCATGTTCAAGAAGACCCTCTTCGCCTCTCTCGTCCTCGCTCTCACTGGCTTCGTCGGTGTCCCTGTCGCCGCACCGGAGTCCCCGCTCGCTCCGGCTCGCGCGGAGGCCAGCGCTTGCGGAGGTGTCGCGCTCGACGACTCCGTCCGGGAGCAGGTCTACGGCGCTGGCGCGGCGTTCGCCGTGAGCCCCATCCGTGAGACCGTGTTCTTGGCGCGCGCCATCCAGCCCGTGCGCACCATGGGCGCCGTGGTCCACGTCCACGCGCAGCCCGGCATGACCCAGCAGTACCTCGAGCGCGCGCTCCAGTGCCACGCGCGCGGCGGTCAGGCGGTGAACCCGGCCGACCCGCTCGTGCTCCAAGAGGGAGCCATCCGCGACATCGACGTCCGCTCGGCGGGCGGCGCCTTCGCGGTGCGTATCGTGGGCGACAGCCCCGCTGCGGGGCGCGCCATCTTCGAGCGGGCCGAGAGCCTGGTCGGCGGGAGCGTGAGCGTCCAGCAGCTGTGATGGGAGCCACACGGTAGGCTCAACGACACGGAACGCCCCGGCGGTCGCACCGCGATCGACGGGGCGCTCTCATTCCGTCCGCGGTCAGCTGCGCGTCAGCTCCGACAGCGTGGCGTCGGCCTGCGACTCGCTCGCGTCCATGGGCGGCCCGCTGACCGGGAAGAACACGCGGAAGCCCGCGCCTCCGTCGAGGCCCTCACCCAGCTCGATGAGGCCGCCGTGGTCTTCCACGATGCGCTGCACGATGGCGAGACCGAGGCCCGTGCCCGTGGACTTGGTGGTGTAGTAGGGCTCGAAGACCGTGTCGCGCTGGTCGAGCGGGATGCCGGGGCCGTTGTCCAAGACGGACACCAGCACCCCTTCGCGGTCGGCGCGCAGCACCACGCGCACCACGCCGCCGCGCATACCGTGGCGTGCGAGCGCCGCATCGCGCGCGTTCTGCACCAGGTTGACCAGCACCTGCGCCACCTGCTCGCGGTCGGCGCGCACCATGGGGATGGCGCCCTCCACGCGCAGCTCGGGGGGCACGTCGTCGTGCGCGTGCAGCGTGGTCACCTGCTCGGCCACGCGCACCAAGTCCACGCTGTCGAGGCGCGGGCGCGGCATGCGGGCAAACTCGCTGAACTCCCCCACGATGCGCTTCATGCGCTCCACCTCTTCGAGGATGGTGAGCGTGCTCTCCTCGAAGATCTCGTCGAAGTCCGGGTGCTTCTTGGCGTAGGTCTTGCGCATGGTCTCGATGGAGACCTGGATGGGCGAGAGGGGGTTCTTGATCTCGTGCGCGATGCGCCGCGCGATGTCGCGCCACGCGGCGATGCGCTCGGCCCGCCGCAAGCGCTTCTGCGCAGACTTGAGCTCGCGGGTCATGTGGTTGAAGGCGCTGAAGGTGCGGCCCACCTCGCCACCGCCGCGCTCGTCGATGGCCAGCTCGAGGTCGCCGGCGCCGATGCGCGTGGCGGCGTCCTCCAGCTCACGCAGCGGGCGCGAGAGGCGCACGGCCACCAGCGTCGCGAAGAGCAGCGCCAGCAACGCAGCCACGCCGGCGGTCAGCAAGTTCTGCTGGAGCAGGCCCGCCAGCTGCGCCTCGAGGTCCGCGTCGTCGATGGCGGCCAGCAGCTCGTAGCGCTCCTCCCCGCTGGCCGAGCGGAACGTGAACACGCTGGCCTGCCCGCCGCCGTCGCGCACTTCGCTCGGCAACGCGTCTCCCGGGCGCACCAACACGGCACGCACGGCCGAGTCTTCGCCGAACCAGCGCGAAGCGCGCTCCGCGTCCAAGAAGGCGCCACCCAAGAGGGCCACGCGAACGCCGTCGCGCTCCACGGCGCAGCCGGTCACCCAGGCTTGCTCATCGCGCGCGGGCTCACGACCGTCGCGCACGCGCAGCGTGGTCACGAACGGCTCGTCGCCGCTGCGCTCGAGCTCCTGCAGCAGCGCCACGTCGCGCGCGCCGGCCAGCGACGGGTAGTGCCCAGCGCCCAGCACGCGCCCACGGTCGGCCCCGCGCGCGTCGAACAGCAGCAGCGCGTCGAAGCCCACGGACTCCATCAAGGGCGGCAGGAGACGCTCGAGCTCGGCCTGCTCGGGGCCCATGAAGTGCCCGCGCGCCAGGTCCAACATGACGCGGTCCACCAACAGGTCGTGAGCGCAGAGGCGCGCGAGCGTGGCGCTCATGTCGCTGGCGCGGCCCGCCAGCAGCCGGCGCCCGGCCTCGGCGCGCGCGTCCAGCTGGCGCGCATACGACTCTCGCGTGCGGGCCTCGATGCCGCGCTGGGCCAGCACGCCCACCACCGCCATGGGCAGCCAGGCCACCAGCACGAAGGCCAGCGAGAGACGCACACGCAGGCTCTTCATCGCAGCACCTCGCGCGGGCGATAGAGCGCGTCGAGGCGCAGCCGGCCGAGCGCGTCGAAGCCCACGCCCAGCAGCGTGGCGCGGTGGCGCACCCCATGATCGCGGCCCCCCAGCACCCAGGCGGCCACGTCGGCGGAGCCCGGATCGCTGCCCACGCGCAGGCCACGCTCGGCAAGGTCACGCGCGCGCTCGAGCTGCCCTGTGGCCGCGAACGCCGCGGCGGTGATGGCGCGGTCGGAGGTGAGCGGCGTGAGCAGCGTGGCCAGACGCAGGTCCCACACGCCCCGGCGCACCCGATCGGCCAGCTCACGGCGCCCGCTGACCACCACCTCCACGCGGAAGCCGCGCGGGTCCAGCTGCGCGGCCAGCGCGTCGGCCACGCGGCGCTCGAACGGGTCCTCCGCGGCCACCAGGATGCGCAGCGGGCCACTGGCGCGCGCGGTGGCCGCGCCCTGGTGTTGCCAGGCCGGCAGGTTGGGACCGAGGCGCGCTCCAGGCACCACGCCCACGCGCTCGAGGCGTGCGCGATCTAGCGCGCCCTCCACGGCGGCACGCACGGCGGTGCTGGCCAGCGCCCCGCCCGCACGGTTGGGGATCAGCAGCACCGGCGCGTAGCGGCCCGCGCGTACGAAGGCGCCATCTCGTCCGGCCGCGAACGACGCATGCAGCTCGCCCAGCTCGAAGGCGCGCAGCTCGTCGCTGCTGCTGCGGGCGGCCACCACCTGCACCTCGCGCAAGTAGGGAGCGCCGCGGGGCGCGAAGCGCACCCCACGCAGCCGCAGGTGGCCGTTGGATTGCACGTCCACCACGAAGGGCCCCGTGCCGCGCGGCACGGCCTGCTGCGCCACGATGGCCAGCGGCGCCGCGCTCAGCCGGTGCGACAGCTCGCGCGCCGAGAGCCGCGTGCGGAACGCCACCACCAGGGGGCCGTCGGCTCGCACAGCGCCCACCCCGGCCAACAGCCAGCTGTGCCGGCCTGTGCGCGCCGCCTCGAGCGACTGCGCCACGTGCGTGGCGGTGAGCGTGGCGCCCCCGTGCACGCGCAGGCCGTCGCGCAGCGTGACGCGCAGCTCTCCCTGCTCGCGCGCGGGGTTGTCCAGCGCCAAGAGCGGAAGGGTGCGACCGCTCGGCTCGGTCAGGTACAGCGTGTCGTACACGGCCGCTTCGAGCGCCGCCTGGAGTGGCGTAAGCGCGTCACCGGGCAGCGGGCGCGTCAGCGCCCCGTCGGCAGGCAACACCGCCACGCCGCCGAAGGCCGGAGGCAGCGCCCCCTGTGCCGAGCGCGACAGCGCGAGCCCGAGGAGGAGCGTGACCAGCACCAGCGTGGCGCGCCGTGGCGTCGAGGCGGCCGCCATCACTCCACCACCCACACCCGTGAACCGCCGCGCGCGCGCGTCTCGAAGGCCACGAAGACGGGACGTCCGGTGCCCAGGAAATCGCCCGCTGCGCTGTGCAGCACGGAGCCGGGCATACGCGGGCTCTCCCACACCAGCGCGACGCGTCCGTCGGGCGTCACACGGAACCAGCGCAGCCGGTCTTCCTGGCCTTCGCGGATGTAGTCGGAGGTCAGCACGTCGAGCACGCCGTCCGCGTCGACGTCGGCCGCCGCGAGCGACGCCCCCTGCCCACCCACGCTGCCGTGGCGCCCAGCAGCGCTCGCCACCAGGCTGCCGCGCGGGGTGACCAGCACCGCCACGGGCAGCGCCGCGCCGCTCGGCTGGCGAACGTCCCGCACCACGCGCGCATAGAAGCGGGGCTGCTGCGACGGGGAGTCCTCGCTCGGCTCCACGTCGTCCTCGTCATCGAGGCCGTCGGCGCGCGCGTCGGGCGCCCCCGCAGGCACGAGCTCGCCCTCGAAGTAGTCGCGCCCCGGCACCCAGCGTGCGCAGCCGTCGGAGAACAAGAGCCCCCCGGAGCACCCGGACGCGACCGGCTCGAAGAGCAGCTCGCCGTCCACCAGCGCGAGCGCGAAGTCGCCCTCACGGTCGGAGCGGGCCAGCACCACGCGCCCGGACTGCACCGAGAACCAGGCCTCGAAGCGACGCACCATGGGGACGGTCGGCCGCGCCGCCGGCCAGCGGGCCCGTGCACGGCGCACCAAGCGCAAGCGCGCACCCCCCGCCGACTCGAGCGTGTACACGGACACGTGCGGCGCGCGCGCCACGATCAGCTCGTCGCGCTGATCGCCGTCGAGGTCGGCCACCCCGAAGCCCAGCAGCCCAGCAGCGTCGAAGCGCAGCGAGCGCGCGCTGATGGTGCTAGCCCGCACGGGGGGCACCCCACCCACCACGCGAGTGAGGAACGCATCGAGCGGCGCGCTCGCCTCGCTGACGTGCTCCACGGGAGGCTCGCTGCGGGCGTCCACATAGCGCGCGGTGAGCAGCACGCGCTGTTGGTCGCGGCGCAGCGCGACGCTCACGCCCGTGTCCCGGCCCGCGGTGCGCAGGCGCGTCACCAGCGTGTCGCGCGAGCCGTCCACCGTGGAAGCGAGCTCCACTGCGCCCGCGGGCAGCTGCTGCGTGAAGGCAGCGCGCAGCGCATCGCTCCACGCGGTCTGCGCGCTCGTGTCCGCCGCCGGCAGGCCAAGTACGAGCAAGGTGCTGCGGCCCGCCAGCCACGCGGGCGGTGTCACGCGCGCCAGGAGGGGATGCGCGGCGGCCGGCCCGTTGTCTCCAGGCTGCGCACGCGCGGGTTCCGGCGCACCCGGCGTCTGCGCGTGCCCGGCCGTCCCCAGCCAACACGCCACCATGCCCAGCACCCACCCCCCCCGCAGGCTGATCCGTTGGCCCGTGGGGCTCCTGTCGCCACGTCGTCGAGCATGCGCCCCCGCGCATCCCCGCTTCTGCGTCACGGGCTGCCACCGAACTGCTCGAGCAAGTACGCGTCGGGCGCGGCCACGTCCGGGCGGCGTGCCTGCTCGGTGGGCGCGGTGCCCTCCAGGAACACCTCGTCGCGCGCGCCCTCTTGCCCCGGGTAGGCCAAGAGGCCGCTGGCCGGGTCGATGATGGCGGTGACCACGCCGCTCGGCATGGCGAAGTCGAGCGGAGGCCCCGAGTGCGCGGCCTGCATGATCTCGAGCCAGATGGGCAGCGCGGCGCGCCCGCCGGTCTCGTTGCGGCCAATCGGCCGGCGGTCGTCGAAGCCCACCCACACGCCCGTGACCACACGCGGCGTGTAGCCGATGAACCAGGCATCGCAGGCGTCGTTGCTGGTGCCCGTCTTGCCCGCTGCCGGCCGGCGCAGCGCGCGCGCCCGGGTGGCCGTCCCGCTCTCGATCACGCTGGTGAGCATACTGGTCAGCACGTAGGCCTCCGCGGGCGTCATCACGTCGCGCGCGTCTTCGCGTGGGGGCAGCGCCACGTCACCGCTCGGGCCCTCGATGCGCGTCACGATGCGCGCGTCCGCCCAGCGGCCGCCCGCCGCGAACGTGGCATACGCGTTGGTCATCTCGATGGGGCGCACACCGCTCGCCCCGAGGGCCAGGGCCACCGACGGATCCAGCTCGGTGGTGATGCCGAGACGCGCCGCGAAGGCCACCACGGCGCTGGGCTCGAGCTCTTCGATGACCCGCACCGCCACCACGTTCACGGACCCGGCCAGCGCGTCGCGCAGGCGAATGGGCCCCTGGTGCCGCCAGGTCTCGAAGTTCTGGGGCTGCCACTGGTCGTACACGGCGGGCGCGTCGATGACCAAGGTGGCGGGCGTGTACCGCCGCGACTGGATTCCCAGACCGTAGACCAAGGGCTTGAACGTGCTGCCCGGCTGGCGCACCGCCTGGAGCGCACGGTTGAACCCGGCCCCGTCGTCGTATCCGCCCACGATGGCGAGCACATCCCGCGTGCGCGGATCGATGACCACGGCGGCAGCTTCCGGCCCCAGCTCGAGGCGCGCCTCGGACACGTCGTCCTCTTCCGTGGCGAGCCGCAAGAGCGAGACGTGCACGCGCGCGCCCTCGGCGGCGAAGGCCTCGGCCGAAAGCCCGCTGGGGTTGTAGCGCGCGGCTTCCGAGAGAGAGACCACCGCGCGGGTGCCGCTGATGTCCACCACCAGCTCGGCGCGCTGGTTGTTGCGCTCGAGCACGCGCGCCACGTAAGTGCGACCCAAGCGCAGCGCTTCCGCAGCCGGAGCCTGGGCAGCACGACGCGGCGCCGCGAGGGGCCCTCGGTAGGCGTGCCGCCCGTCGATGGCCTCGAGCCCTCCGCGCACTGCGGCGCGCGTGGCCCGCTGCAGCGCGAGGTCGATGCTGGTGTGCACGGTGAAGCCCCCACGGCGATAGGCTGCATCGTCTACCTGGGCGCGCAGCACCTCGCGCGCGATGGTCATGACCTCCGGCGCACCCCCGCCTGCCGGTGGCAGCTCCACGAGCTCCACCTCGGTGTCGCGGGCGGCCGCGATCTGCTCGAGCGTCACGTCGGGCCAGTAGGCCTCGCGCTTCGCCTCCAGCTGTCCCAGAACATACAGCTGGCGCCGGCGCGCCGCCTCAGGGTGGCGCCGCGGGTTCAGCCGCGTGGGCGACTGCGGAATGCCCGCCAGGAGCGAGGCCTCGGCCAGCGTCAGGTCCTCGGCGTTCTTGCCGAAGTAGTACTGCGCGGCCTCCTGCACGCCGTAGCGCCCCTGACCGAAGTTGATGTGGTTCAGGTAGAGGTGGAGGATCTCGTCCTTGGTGAGCTCGGCCTCCACGCGGTAGGCCAGGATCAGCTCGCGCACCTTGCGCCCGAACGTGCGCTCGGGGGTGAGCAGCAGCAGCTTGACCACCTGCTGGGTGATGGTGGACGCCCCCTGCGCCGCTCGCCGCGCGAGGATGTCGCGGAAGATGGCGCGCGCAATGCCCACGTAGTCCACGCCCGAGTGGCGGTAGAAGTCCGCATCCTCGCTGGCCAGCATGGCCAGCACCATCACGCGGGGGATGCGGTCGATGGGGATGACGGTGCGGCGCTCGTCGTACAGCTCCCCGATGACCGCGCCGCGGCGGTCCACCACGCGCGTGATCTGCGGCGGGTCGTAGGCGCGCAGGCTGGCGACGTCCGGGAGGTCTCGGCTGTAGTAGGCGATGATGCCCACCAGCGTGACGACCCCCAGCACCAGGCCCACCAGCGCCAGCTTGAGCAGACGCGCGCCCCAGCGCCGCAGCCGGCTCGGTGGGGGCGGCGCAGCCTGACGGCCCCCTGGCCGCCCGGGACCGCGACCCGGGCGAGTGGCGCTGGCCGATGAGGGGCGGGCAAAGGGAGGCGGGCTCTTGCGCTTGCTGGGAGGTGGCATCGGGTCGGTCGGCGCAGGGCGGCGCTCGCGTCACCTCATATAGCAACGTTGGCGGGGAAAGCCCCATTCCGGCGAGTCGTGACGTGGTAGCGTTATCACCCGATGCAGAATCGCTTCATCCGGTGCCCCCACTGCGGCGTCCCGCACGACGCCTCGGTGCCGCTGTGCCCCACCACCGGACAGCCCGTGGCGCGCGCCACCAAGCGCACCAGCTCGAACCCTGCTCCGGCTACGGCGGCAGCCCCCGCGGCGGCGCCCAAGGCAGCGCCCGTGTCTGCACCGTCGTCACCCGCAGACGTCATCCTCGGTGGGCGCTATCGCCTGCTGCACATTCTGGGCGAGGGGGGCATGGGCACCGTCTGGGCCGCCGAGCACCAGCTCCTCAAGAAACTTGTGGCCGTGAAGCTGCTCCTGCCGCAGCAGCTGCATGGCGCCGCGCGCAAGCGCTTCGAGAGGGAGGCGCGCATGGCCGGCTCCATCGGCCACCCCAGCATCGTGAAGGTCTTCGACCTGGGGCACCGCGAGGACGGCGCACCCTACCTGGTCATGGAGTACTTGAAGGGCGAGTCGCTGGCGGACCGCCTCGAGACCTATGGCGCGCTCGACGTGGCGGAGTGCGTGACCATCATGACGCAGGTGCTCGGGGGTCTCGCGGCCGCGCACGAGAAGGGCATCGTCCACCGCGACCTGAAGCCGGACAACATCTTCTTGGCGCGCCAGGACGACGGGGTCACGCGCGCGAAGCTGTTGGACTTCGGCGTCAGCAAGAGCCTGGACGAGAACACGCTCGCGCTCACCCGCACGGGCGCGGTGATCGGCACCCCGTACTACCTCTCGCCGGAGCAGGCGCGCGGCGACCAGGGCATCGACCATCGCGTGGACCTGTGGGCGGCCGGCGTGGTGCTCTACGAGATGCTCACCGGACAGCTGCCGTTCATCGCAGACAACTACAACGCGCTGCTGGTGAAGATCCTCATGAACGCGCCAGTGCCGCCCTCGCGCGTGCGGCCCAGCATCCCGCTCGAGATGGAGGCCATCGTGCTGCGGGCGCTGGAGCAAGACCGCGAGCACCGCTTCCCGAGCGCGCAGGTCATGCTGGACGCGCTGGCACGCGTGCAGGTGCCCAACGCCAAGGGCACGGGCTCGGCGCGGCGCGCGGGGCCGAAGCCCACGGAGGACGACGACGGCACGCTGGTGTCCACCGACGTGCACCTGGGCGAAGAAGAGCTGAGCGTCACCTCCGACCTGGACGAGCCCACGCAGGTCAGCGACAGCTTCGTGTTCGATGCCCTGCGCCGCACCGGCACCCTCGAGGTGGACGTGGACATCGATCTCGGCGACGAGGAAGAGGGCGCCCAGGACGAGCAGGAAGCCACGCTGGTCAGCGACAGCATCGCGCTCGACTTCCCGCACAAGAAGAGCGGCAAGCCCTGAGCCCCGCGGCCTGCTACAGGGGGCGTCCATGCGGCACGACTCCACCGACGTCATCGAGATCACGGGCCCTCCGGAGCTGACCCGGCCGGCGTCCGACGTGATCCGCGTGCTGTCGGGGATGATCACGCCCACCCGCCTCGGGCGCATCGAGGCCGCCGCGCGTGGACGCACCCTTGGGGTGGTGCCGGTCCTGGACGGCCTGAGCGACCCGCACAACGCGTCGGCCATCTTGCGCAGCTCGGAGGCGTTCGGCGTTCAAGCGGTGCACTTGGTCCCGGGTCCACACGGCTTCCGCGCCACGCGCTCGGTGGAAAAAGGCAGCAGCCGCTGGCTGGACATCCAGCTGCACGCGGACTCGGCCACCTGTGCCGACGCCGTGGTGGCCGCGGGCTACCAGCTCTTCATCGCGGTCATGGACGGCGACGAGACGCCCGAGTTGCTGGCCGAGCGCGTGGCGAGCGGGGAGCGCGTGGCCGTCGCCTTCGGAAACGAACGCGAGGGCATCTCGGACGCGATGCGCGCCCGCGCCACGGGCAGCTACCGGGTGCCCATGCGCGGGTTCGTGGAGAGCCTGAACGTGTCCGTCGCGGCCGCGACCACGCTGTACACCATCACGTCACGGGCCCCGCGGCTCGCGAGCGAGGCGGAAGTGCAGCGCCTGATCGCGCGCTACCTGATGCACTCGGTGCACGACGCCGAGTCCGTGCTGGACTTGCACCTCGATGGTGGGTAGGCGCGCCGCCATCTCGGCGAGCAGACGCGACGGAACGCAAACGGGCCAGCCCCGAAGAGCCAGCCCGCGTGCGTCATTCGTCAGCCAGCTTCAGCGCGCGGCGAGCGCGGCGCGCACGGCGGCTTCGAACTGCTCGTAGGGGACGGCGCCGGAGATGACGGTCCCGTTGATGACGAAGCCCGGCGTGCCGTTGATGCCCACGGCCTGCGCGGCCGCGAGGTCGGCGTCCACGGCCGCCTTGTGACGCTCGGTGTCGAGCGCCTGGCGGAACTGCGCCATGTTGATGCCGCCGAGCTCGGTCGCGAGGCGCTCGAGGGTCTCGCGGGTCAGGTCACGCTGGTTCTCGAAGAGCTTGGCGTTGTAGGCCCAGAACTTCTCGTCGCCGCCCTGACGCTGCACCTCGCGGGCCGCCTGGGCCGCGATGTGCGCGTTCGGGTGGAACGGCAGCGGGAGGTCGCGCCAGACCAGACGGATCTGGTTCGGGAACGCGGCCATGAGCTGCTCGATGGTCGGGAGGACGCGCGAGCAGAACGGGCACTGGTAGTCGCTGATCTCCTGGATGACGACCGGCGCGTTGGCCGGGCCCTTGCTGGGGGCACCCGCCGGGATGGCGAGCTCGACGCGGGTCGGACGCGCGGGAGCGGCGGCGGGGGCAGCAGCTCCGGGAGCCGCGCCAGCCGGGGCGGCCAGCATCTGCTGCGTGGTGTGACCGTTGCGGATGGTCTCCGCGTAGACGCGGGCGCGCGGGGTGCCAGCGGCCACGAGGGCGCGGGCCTTGGCGAGTTCCTCGTCGATGACCATCTTGAAGGCCTCGAAGGGCTGGGCGCCGCGCAGGTTGCGGCCGTTGATGAAGAACGACGGGGTGCCGCTCGCGCCGAGGCCCTGCGCCAGCTGCTGCTGCGCGGTGATGATGGCCTGGTGCTCGTTGTTGTCGAGGGCGGCGCGGAGCTGAGCCATGTTCAGGCCCGCCTGCTGCGCGTAGGTCTCGATGTTGGGGCGCGAGAGGTCGGCCTGGTGCTCGAAGAGCAGCGCGTGCAGGGCCCAGAACTTGGCGTTGCCGCCCTGCTCGAAGGCCTCCATGGCCGCGATGGCGGCGGGCATGGCGTTCGGGTGGAAGCCGAGGGGGTTGTTCATCCACACGACGCGGACGTCACGACCGTACTCCTGCACGATGCGCGTGACGGTGGGCTCGACGCGCGAGCAGAACGGGCACTGGAACTCGCTGAAGAGCACCAGGGTGACGAGAGCGTCGTCCGGACCCTGCTGGGGCAGACGACCCTCGACGGGCACGCGGTAGACCGCGTTCGGATCGGGCTGCGGGCGAGCCTGCTGGGGAGCGGCGCCCGGCTGAGCGCCCGGGGCGGCGGCCGGGGCAGCGCGCGTGAGGCCACCACGGGTGACGGCGGCGTAGATGTTGGCGGCCGGCGTGCCGGACGCGATCAGGCGCTGCGCGTTGGCGATCTCGGCGTCGATGATGGCCTTGAAGGCCTCGAAGGGCTGGGCGCCCGTGACCTGGATACCGTTGATGAACGAGTTGGGCGTGCCCTGAGCGCCGATCTGTGCGGCGAGCGCAGCGTCGGCCTCGATGGCGCGCTGGTGCGTGTGGCCGTCCATGGCGGCGCGGTAGCGCGTCATGTCCAGGCCGACTTCGCCGGCCCAGCGGTCCAGGTTCTCGCGGGTGAGCTCACGCTGGTTCTGGAACAGGATGTCGTGCAGCCGCCAGAACTTCTCGTTGCCACCCTGCGCGAACGCCTCCATGGCGGCCTCGGCCGCGGGCATGGCGTTGGGGTGGAAGCCGAGCGGGAGGTTGCGCCACACCACGCGCACCTGCGTGGGGTACTCGCGCAGCATCTGCTCCGTGATGGGGATCATGCGCGAGCAGAACGGGCACTGGAACTCGCTGAACACCACCATGGTGACGAGCGCGTTGGCGGGGCCCTTGCTGGGCTGCGCCGCCGTCACCGGGATGGCGTAACGCGGCGTGCCGCCTGGGGCCGCAGCGCCAGCGCCGATGGCACCTGCTGCGCCTTCGCCTTCGCCCGCGCCGTCGTCGGAGGGCGCGACGACGACTTCCGCGTCCTCACCGCCACCGCCGCTGCGCTGTCCCACCAGGTTGCCAACACTGAAGCTGGCGATGGACGCGATCAAGATCGCGATAATTGCTGATCCTCTACTCATTGGTATGTACCTCTCGGCGCCCGTCCCAGTGTTGGGGACGGTGCGCAGTAAACGTTTTGCTGAAGGGAACCGGGTTCGAAGAAGCCTCGAGCACAGCAGGCACGGCGCTCGTCTTCGGGCGTCACGCGCAGCAGTCGCGCCCCAGAGAGGGACACCGCTGGCGAGCAGAACGAGGACGGACGGAGCCCAGCCGCGCTCAGCCCAGACGGGGCGGGCGATCGAGCTCACTGAGCTGCCCCGTTGCACCGGTTCCCACCCGAATGGGCGGGTGACCAGGCTTCTCGGGATGCGCTACAGCACACACGGCGCGATGCTCGGAGAGCGTCGCGCCAGCGTCGGTCGAGTTCACGCGCTCGTCGCGCGTCGGGGCCTCGCTGCCCGTGTCACACTGCGGCTCGTCGCCGTTCTCGCACCATGCGGGATTGCCACCGGCGCGGCGGCTGCCGGGGCCCCGGCGCTCGGCACCGTCTACGAGACCGGTGCCCGCCACCCAAGCAGCGCGGTCTTCGTCTAGCGCCAAGGCCGCCGAGGTGGGCGCACTGACCGCGCTGGTCTCGATGCAAGCGCCGCGCGAGTCTGCGTGGGCCGTGCCAGCGGCACCGCAGACCACCACGCCGGACGCGACCAAAGACGCCAACAGCAGCGCACCACGGGGCGCGAGCGGGCGGTTCGGGGTCATGGGCGTCGGTCGCATGGGGGCGTCAGGATACGCAAATGCCGGGGAACCGCAATGGCCGGGAGCGGACTCGCCCTGTGGGCGGGGAAGAGATTGGACAGCCGGGGAACGAGGGAACGAAGCGGGGTGTGTGGGAGTGGAGTGGAGTAGGACGGTGAGGAGGCTTCGTTGCGGGGCTCGTTCCCCGGCATCCGTGAAGTACAACGCGACGGGCCGAGGGGTATTCCGTCGCCTCGCTTTTTTTTTCTCCGCGGTGGGGGCGGCGGCCTTAGTAGGCTGCCGCAGTGCAATCGCTAGAGAGAGGCGCGATCTTCGCGGGGCGCTACGTGGTGGAGCAACTCCTCGGGGAGGGAGGCTCTGGAGCGGTGTTCGCGGCGCACGACCCCGACACGGGTGCGGCCGTGGCCATCAAGGTGCTGCGCCCCGAGCTGGCCGAGGACGCGGGCCTGCGCGCGCGGTTTCGACGGGAGGCCGGGCTGCTGCAGCACCTCTCGCACCCGGCCATCGTGACGGTCCAGGGTGGGGGTGAGACGCCCCTGCACCCGGGCGGCCCGGCCCTGCCGTTTCTCGTCATGGAGCGGCTGACCGGGCTGACGCTGCGCGCCTCACTCGCCGGCCCGTCTTCCCCCGCCGAGGTGCTGGCCTGGCTGATGCCCATCGCGAGCGCGCTGACGCAGGTGCACGCGATGGGTGTGCTGCACGGCGACATCAAGCCCGACAACCTCTTCCTGACGGGGAGCGGGCCCAAGTTGGTGGACTTCGGGAGCGCGAAGGTGCACGGCTTCCCGCGCCTGACCGCCACCGGAGAGCTGACCGGCACGCCGCACTACATGGCGCCCGAGGTCATCTCCGGGGAGCGCACGCTGGACGCACGGACCGACGTCTACGGGTTGGGGGTCACTGTGTTCGAGGCGCTCGCGGGGCGGCTGCCCTTCACCGCGCGTCACCCGGGCCGTTTGGTTGCCGAGATCATGAGCGGCGACCTGCCCTCCCTGCTCACGCTGCGCCCGGACCTGACAGCGCTCGCACCTGTCGTAGCGCAAGCCATGCACCGCACCACGGATGGCCGCTTCCCCAGCGCAGAGGCGTTTGCGCTCGCGCTGGCCGCAGTCCCGGTCAGCTGACGGGAGGCGTGCTGGCGGACGCACGCCGGCGACGGCCCCAGACCGCCGCTACGAGGGCGCCGAGCAGCGCGCCGAGGGCGTCCGCCACGATGTCCATCAGGTCCGCGTTGCGGCCAGGCACGAAGCTCTGGTGCAGCTCGTCCGTCACGCCGAAGGCGGTGGCCAGGAACGCGCCCACCAACATGGTGCGGAGCCCGTGGTGCAGCGGCCACGTGCGCACGGAAGCGTAGGAACACAGGCCTCCGAGCACAGCGTACTCGATGGTGTGCACCAGCTTGTCTTTGAAGGGCAGCTCGTCGATCGCGGGCGCTTGCAGCCGGAAGGACGACAGCAGGAAGATGAGCGCCATGTACGCGAGCGCCGGGGCCCACGCCTTCAACACCTGAGCGCGCGTGGGTGCCGACGGGAGCGGAAGCGAGCTCACGCCACCACCGGGAGCGCCAAGCGGCCGCGTGGGACCTTGGTGGCGAGCGGCCCGCGCGGTACCTCCCCGACCGCGCGCCCGAGCAGGCTGTGCTTGTAGGCCTCGGTGATCTCCACCTCCACCAGGTGGCCCGTGGGGTCGTGCCCCTGCGGCGCGTCGAAGTGGGTGATCTCGTGGCGCTCCGAGCGCCCGCTGAAGCGCCCCGTATCGCCGCGGCTGGGGCCCTCCACCAGCACGTGCTGGCGCGTGCCCACCAACGAGGCGAGGTGCGCGCTCTGCTGCTCGGCCACGAGGTCGAAGAGGCGCGTCAGGCGCTCGCCCTTGACCTCCTCGGGCACGTCGTCCACCAGGTTGAGCGCGGGCGTGAAGGGCCGCGGCGAGTACTTGAAGCCGAAGGCCGCCACGAAGCCCACTTGGCGCACGAGGTCGAGCGTGTCTTCGAAGTCGGCCTCGGTCTCACCGGGGAAGCCCACGATGATGTCGGTGGAGAGCGTGAGCCCCGGGCGGGCGCGCATGAGCACGTGTGCACGCTCGATGTACTCCTCGCGCGTGTAGCGCCGCGCCATGCGCCGCAGCTGCTCGTTGGAGCCCGACTGCACGGGCAGGTGCACGTGCGCCGGCAGCACGGCCAGCTCCGCGTGCGCTGCGATGAGGTCGTCCGTGAGGTGCCGCGGGTGCGGCGACGTGTAGCGCAGGCGCGCGAGGTCCGGCACCTCGGCCGCGATGCGGCGCAAGAGGTCCGCGAACTGCGAGCGGCTCGCGGTGCGGCGGCTGGTGGGCGCGACTCCATCTTCGTACCAGGAGTTCACGGTCTGCCCCAGCAGCGTGATCTCGCGCACACCGCCTTCCACCAGGCGCGTGATCTCCTCGACGATGGTGTCCCCCGAGCGGTAGCGCTCGCTGCCGCGGGTGTAGGGCACGATGCAGTACGTGCAGCGCTCGTCGCAGCCCTTCATGACGGTCACGAACGAGGTCACCTCGCGCAGGCCCTCGCGCGGCTTGGCGTGCAGGAACTGCGGCTCGTCCATGTCGAACACGGTGCGCGCGCGCGGCGGGGCGCCGCCCTCGGCCTCACGCAGCAGCCCGGGCAGCTCGGGGATGTTGTCGGGCCCCAGCACCAGGTCGATGAAGGGCGCCTTCGCCAGCAAGCGCTCGCCCTCTTGCTGCGCCACGCACCCCGCCACCGCCAGCATCACACCACGGCGCTGCTCCTTGAGCGGGCGCAGCGTGCCCAGCAGGCTCATGAGCTTGTGCTCGGCCTTCTCGCGCACGCTGCAGGTGTTGACCACGATGAGATCCGCCAGCGTGGCGTCGTCGGTCGGCTCGAACCCGTCCGCGTGCAGCACCTCCTCGATGCGACGCGAATCGTGCACGTTCATCTGGCAGCCGAAGGTCTGGACGATGTAGCGCTTCATGGGGACCGGCCAACTTGTCGCGCGCCGGGGCGCTCGGCGCAAGCCAAGGCTGCCTGCGGCGCGCCGATGGAGGCGTCAATAGACCGAGGCGATGGCGTCCATGCGGGGCGTGGGCACCCCCAGCGCGCGGGCGTGGTGCTGCAACCTGTCGAGACGCGAAGCCGAGGTCCGCCCGCGACAGCCGTGCTCGGGATCGCCCGCCACGGAGGCCTCGAAGTGTGCGAAGAGGGCGTCGAAGTCGAGCTCCTGCCCCGTGAGCGCCGCCTGCACCGCGATGACCTCGCGCGCCACCACCTCGGCCAGCGGCCGGTGCGCCGCCAGCAGCTGCCCCACGCTGCCGCCCACCTCGAGGCCCGCGATGTTGGCCGTCAGAATGTACAGATTCTTGGCCACCAGCTCGAACAGCAGCTGCTCGTCGGGCACCGCGTGCGTGGGCACGCCGAGGCCTGCCAGCGCGGCCACCCAGAACTCCCGCTGCGGCCCCGCAATGGGCGTGCTGCGGATGGGCCGGAGGTCGGTGGTGGCCTTCTTCTCGAACCACACCACCGCCACCGTCGGGTCCACGACACCACGCTCGGTCCAGCTGCTGGGCAGCAGCTCGTTCTGCAGCAGCAACGTGCGCTCTCGGTAGCCCGCCGGCAGCGCATCGAGCGCGGCCGTGAGATCCAGCTCGCCCACGGCCACCACCACCGACCGCGGCGCGGGCGTTTCGCGCGCCACCTCGGCGATGTCCTGCCCACGCGTGACGGGCACCACCCGGCACCCCGCGCCCTCCGCCGCCCGCGCGAACACCCCACCCATCTGCCCGAGACCGATCACCACGACGTCATCCATCCCCCACCCCTTATCACGCGCTCGGTCACAGATCCCGCGCGCCGCGTGGGTGTCGTGACGTGGGGAGGTGATCGCGAGGAGCGGGAGCGGCACCCTGGTCTGCGGGGCCGGTCGCGCTGGCGCTCCCTCGGGTGCCTCCCCCAATTCGGCGCGTCCTGCGGACGCTTGAATTGGGCCCCCCCCCACCCCCGCTGCCCAGGGCGCCGCTCCCGCTCCACGCCAACGTCTAGAGGCGGCAAGGGCCCAACTGGGGCGTGCGGGATCCGCTTCTCCACGACGGGCTCACCTGAGCGCTCCGAAGCGCGCCGAGCGCCATCGAGCGCAGCCAGACCCACCGTGCGCCATCGAGCGCAGCCGGACGCACCGAGCCCAGCACGCTCACGAGGCTCGTCGGCCCCAGCCATCCGATGCATCCAGCTGAGCCCACCTGAGCCCAGCCGAGCCTCCGGCGCCCTCTCCCAGGGGCCCGCCAGCGCACCCACGCCCGGCGCGAGGCGCCACCGTGGAGGGCGACGGGCGCCCTGGGCAGCGGGGCTTGATGGGCCCCCGAAAACAAACGCAGCGCGCAGCGCGAAGTGCCGTTTTCAGGGAGGTATCAGAGCGAGCGCCAGCGCGAGCGCCCCCGCAGACCAGGGTGCCCGTCGCCCTCCTCGCCACAACGCCCCCCTTCGAACCAAGGGAGAGCGTTGGCGCGCCCCCCCCCGCGCATGCATGATTGCGGCACATGTGCAGGCTCTTTGCGTTTCGCAGCGTGATCCCCAGCCAGGTCCACCGCTCGCTCATGGCCGCCGACAACGCGCTCGGCGCGCAGAGCGACAAGCACCGTGATGGCTGGGGCGTGGCCTTCTACGTGGACGACTCGCCGCACATCACGCGCAGCCCCACCACGGCCATCGACGACCACCTGTTTCATCGGGTGAGCGGCATCGTGGCGTCGGAGACGGTGCTGGCGCACGTGCGCAAGGCCACGGTGGGCAACAACTCGGTGCTCAACTGCCACCCGTTCCAGTACGGCCGCTGGACCATGGCGCACAACGGGGAGATCCGTGACTTCGAGCGCCATCGCGCCGCCATGCGCGAGCTGGTAGACGACGGCCTGCGTCGCTACATCCTGGGGGACACCGACAGCGAGGTGATCTTCTTCATCTTCCTCACGTTCCTGCGGCGTCGGGCGCCGCTCTACGCACGCTTCGCCCTCGAGGACGTGTTCGCGGCGCTGCGCCAGACCATCACGCTCATCCGCGAACGCTGCGACACCGGCGAGCCGGAGGGGGACGCGCTGCTCACCATCATCGTCACGGACGGCACGCTCATGGCAGCCACGCAGGGCGGCAAGGAGCTCTTCGTGTCCACCTACAAGACGCGCTGCGCCGACCGCGACGAGTGCAAGTCGCTCTCGCCCGAGTGCGAAGCACCCACCGTGTCGGGGTACGTGAACCACCTGGTGCTCAGCAGCGAGCGCATGGGCGGGGAGAACGTGTGGCTGCCGCTCGAGCCGGGCGAGATCATCGGCGTGGACGCGCGCATGCGGCTGCACCGCGAGCGCGACGGGAATCGGCGCCTGCCCGTCGTCAGCTGACGCGTGGCGGCCACTGGGCACTCACGGCTGAAGCGCTGAAGCCGTGGGTGCCCATTGTGCCTTGCAGCCAAGCGAATCGGCCCCCGCAAGAGATGTGGAGGATCGCTAGACGGTGACGGTGACGAACGCCACAACGCGAAACGGGCACCCGAAGGCGCCCGTCTCACACGTGGTTGGAGCGCTCTGCTTCAGTACTCGACGCGGAACAGCTGCTGGCCCATGAGCAACAGCGAGCCACGCGGGATGACTGCGGTGCCACGCACGCGCACGAACGTGCCGTTGGAGCTGCCCACGTCCGTGAGGAACATGCGGCCGCCCTCGCCGTGCACCCGGCAATGCAGACCCGACACGTAGCCGTCATCCGGGAAGATGACGTCGCCGCGCTCGCGCCCGAGGTGCAAGCCGGTGGGCGGGATGGGGTAGCAGTTGCCCACCGTGTCGCGCCCGATGAGCAGGCAGATGCGGCCCAGGAAGCCCGGGTTGGCGCTGCCCATGATCTCCGCTCCGTCCGCGCCGCGCCGAGGCGCGGGCATGAGGTCGAAGCGGATGATCTCCTGACCGATGCGGAAGATGCTGCCCGGCGTGAGCTCCGTGGGCACGTCGTGCGCGATGCGGATGTAGACGCCGTTGAGGCTGTTGAGGTCGGTGACGACCACGCCGCCGCCCTTGAACTCGAACGCCGCGTGCTGCGGGCTCAAGTACGAGTCGCCCGCGAAGGGGCCGCTCGAGTCGCGGCCCACCGTGGTGGTGCCGCTGAGCGAGAAGCGCTCGCCCTCGGTACCGTCGGGCCGGATGAGGACCAGCTGACCCGAGCCCTGGCTGGGCGCGGGCGCGGCGGCGGGCACGGGCGCCGGAGCCGGTGCGCTGACGGGCGCCTTGGTCATGTCGAAGCCGCAGCTGCCGCAGAACTTGAAGTTGGCGGGGACGGGGTTCGAACACTGCGGACACGGCACCTTGCCGTCAGCCGCAGGAGCGGCCGCCTGCGGTGCAGGAGCTGGCTGCGGTGCGGGAGCCGGCTGCGGCGCCGGAGCCGGCTGCGGCGCGGGCTGCGCCACGGGACGAGACGTGGGCACCGCCGGGGTGGGTGCCATCGCGTGAGGAGCCCCACCCCCTACTGGAATACCAGCGGGCGGCGTGGGCGCCGTGAAGCTCTTGGGCTGCGCGGTGTCACGCGGCAGCTCAGCACCACAGCCAAGGCAGAACTTGTAATGGGGCTGATTATTCTTGCCACAGCGGGGGCACTCGATCACGGAAGTCTCCTCAATCGGAAGGGCCAACTGGCCAACGCTGCTGGCCAAGGACCCGTAAGTGGGTGCGAGCATAGTCAGGCTCGCGAGAAAGGGTCAAGGGAGTGTTGGGCAGCCGAACGAAATGAGCGGCACGCCCAAGCGCAGAATCAGGCCGTCACCTCGACGCGCAGCAGCTGCTTGCCGAGGAAGAGGTAGTCGCCGTGGTTGAGGTCGGCCTGGCCCTTGATGCGGGCGTAGGTGCCGTTGCGCGACCCGGTGTCGGTCAGCATGAAGCGACCACCGGCGTTGTCGATGCGCGCGTGGTTGCCGGACATGTAGATGTCCTCCGGGAAGTTGAGGTCGCAGTCCTCGCGGCCGATGACCGCCGAGGCCTCGCGGGCGCAGAACACGATGCCGTCCACGCCGCCGACCAACACCTGCGTGACGCGGAAGGGGCTGGGGCGCCGGGGCGAGGAGTAGAAGTAAGTCTGGTCGTCGGCCGGGCTCGAGGCATCGGGCGGGGTGGCGTCCAAGCGGAACACCTGGTCGCCACACAGGAACGTGTCCCCCGGGGCGATCTCGACGGGCTGCGTGATGCGCAGGAAGATGCCGTTGGTGCTCTTCTCGTCGCGCGCGATGAGGCGCTCGCCCTCGTAGAGGAAGTTGGCATGGCGGGGGCTGAGCCACGTGTCGTCCGGGAAGATGATTTGGTCTTCTTCGCGGCCGGCGATGTGCTCGCTGCCCTGCAGCACGTAGCTGAGGCCGTCCACGCCCTGGTCGCCACGGATGAGGATGAGGCGCGCCTTGCCGGGCGTCTGCATGGCTCCGAAGAAGTCCACCTGGCCCGTCTGGACCTGGATGGGCACCTCGCCACCGCAGCCACCACAGAACTTGTGACCCGCCGGGACGGGGCTCGCGCACTCTTTGCAGACGTAGTTACGGGCTTGCTCCATCGGTTCCTCCGCCCCAGCTTGGGGACTCAACGCGGCCGCGGCACCGAGCAGGACTCCGCAGTTGACACAGCGAGGCGCGCCCATGGGGCAAAACGCGTCGCACTGTCCACATACGATCCCAACGTACTCATCCATGCCAACGGCTAATCCTGGTTGCTCGTCGCAGAGCGCGACCGACGCAGCGGGAGTAGTACGTTATTGTCAGTGCTCGCGTCAACGTTGCAGGGCCGCGGCGGCCGCGCGACGAACGCTGCCGTCCGTGTCGGTGTCCCGCGCGCGCTCGAGGCCGGCTCGTGCCGGACCCGCGGTGCTGCCCGAAAGGCCCGCGATGGCCGCCTCTCGCACGAAGGCGTATCGGTCTTCCGTGGCCAGCTCCACCAGGTGCTGGACCAGCGTGGCCTGTTGGGCGGCCGAGAGGGCCACCGCGCCCTCGAGCGGCCTGGCGTAGCGCGAAAGCGTGTGCGTGGCCTCGAGCCGAGTGGGCCAGTGCGCGTGGTCACGTGCCAGCAGCGTCACCTGCTGGAGCGTCTGGTCGGTGGGCGCCCGCTCCCGCAGAACGCGCAGCGCAGCGCCCACCACGGCGGGCTCGGAGTCACCCAGGGCCCCTGCGAGCGCCGCGTCCACGGCGTCTCCCGACAGCCGCGCCAGCACCACCAGCGCGCCCTCACGCACGCTGCGGTCCGGGTGCCGGGTGGCGTCGGCCACGTCCGGAACCAGGGCCGCGCCGAGCGCGGCCAGCTGCGTGAGCCCGCGCTCGCGCGCGCCCGGCTCCCAGCGCTCGAGGTCACGGGTCAGGGCACCCAGCCCAATCGTGCGCGGCCCTCCGACGCCGGCCCCCGCGGGACCCGCCGCCAGCAGGACCAGCGCACCGCGCACGGACTCGACCGGCCCGCGAAGCGCATCTCGCGCGGCGTCCACCAGCGCGCCACGCAGCGGCTCGAGCTCGATGGCCCCGCCCGTGGCCGCGATGTCCAGCATCAGCGGGAGGTAGTCGGTGGCCTGCGCGGCCCCTTGCGGCACGGGGAACGGGCTCTCGTCGGTGCCGGCCGCAGCGCTCGCGCTGGGAATGGCATGCAGCGCCTGGGACGCAGCCTCGTGCTGCCCCTCGGCCACGTCGAAGAGCGCATAGGCCAGCGCCTCGCGCGCGTCGGCCGTGCCGACCTGACCGAGGGCGTGCGCCGAAGCGCGCGCCAAGAGACCCTCGCCCGCGCTGCGCAGCGAGGTCACCAGCACCGGCACGTCCTCGGCCATCCCGAGGCGCCCCAGCGCCCAGGCCGCGCAGGCCCGCACCGAGGGATCCGGATCGTCCGCCAGGAGCGCGCGGAGAGCCGGCGCGGCAGCACGCTCACGCGCACGCCCGAGGCCGAGCGCCGCGAAGGCGCGCACGCTGCGATCGCCCTCGCCCAGCAAGGCTCGCAGCATGGGCACCACGCGCCGGCCGCCCATGCGGGCGAGCGACCACGCGGCGGTCCCGCGCAGGCGGCTCTCGGCGCCGGTGGCCAGCACCTGGAAGCGCGGCGCCAGCGTGTCTGGCGCCACCGCACCCGCGCCGGTCAGCGCGCGCATGCGCAGGTCGCCGTCACGCTCGTCGTTCTCCGCCAGGGCGAGCAGGGGCCCGGCGGCGTTCGGGTTGCCGAGGTGCCCCAGCACCTCCACCGCGATGCGCTGCTGACGAGGGTCCTCGTCGGCCAGCGCCTCGAGCAGCGGCTTGATGGCGCGTGCGCCCAGGCGCCTCAGGTTGGCCTCGGCGGCCGCGCGCTCGGCGCCCGAGCTGGTGGCCAGCTGAATCCATGGCGACGTCATCTGGTCGTAGAGGTCCACCACCAGCTTGCGGAAGATGGGCCGCTGCACGTGAGCCAGCGCCATGGGCAGCAGCTCTTGCTCGAGGGTCTCGAGGGTGCCCTCGCCCAGGTTGATCTGCATGGACACACGGGCCGCTTGGGACACCAGCTCGTCGTCCGGGGAGGAGCGGATCACGCGGCGCAGCAGCGCGTCCGCCGCCCGCGCGTCGCCGGCGGCCAGATGCAGCTCGGCCAGCTGGAAGTACGTGGTGAAGAGCCGCTCGTTCAGCTCGATGGCACGGCGGTAGCTCGCGATGGCGTTCGGGGTGTCCTGCCGCGAGCGGTAGAGCTCGCCCAGGCGGCGGTGCCCCTCGGCGTCGTCGGGCGAGCGCTGCACGGCCTCGGCGGCGAACGCCACGGCGTCCTCGTCGCGGTAGAGCGCGTGGGCGTGCTCGGCCATCTGCTGCAGGTAGCGCGGCGCGCGCCGGGCGTCGGCCTCCACCAAGCGGCGCAGCACCGTGATGGCGGCCGCGCGGTCACCCTCCACCACGTGCACGCGCTCGAGCGCGATGAGGCTCTCCACGTCTCCCGGCGCGAGCTCGATGAGCCGCGCCAGCGTGGCGCGCGCCGCCGGCAGGTCGCGCGGGCGGCGCTGCAGGTGCGCCTCGCTGAGGTAGCGGCCGGCCTCGAGGTCCGGCGGCGTGGCCGAGAACGCCACGGTCCACACGCCAAGCTGCGCCTGCAGCAAGCGCCGCCGCCCGTAGATGGCCACCACACGCCGCCGCGCCTCGCGCCGCGCAGCCCGCTCGACTCCGTCCATGGCGATGACGCGCTGCCAGACCTCGATGGCCTCCGTGTCGCGCGCGGCGCGCTGCTGCGGGGTCTCCCCGTCGAGCGGACGCTCCAGCACGGTGGCGAGGCCACGCGCGTGCTCCACGTCGTCGGGGGCCAGGCGCAGCGCCTCGCGGTACGCCTCCTCCGCGCGCGCGTCCATGGCGTGGTCCGCGTACACGCCGGCCAGCGTGGCGTAGGCGCGAGCGCGGTCGGGCTCGGCCGTGAGGATGCGCTGCCAGACACGCACCGCGCCCGGCTCGTCCCCCTGATCCAGCAGCTGCTCGCCCAGCGCGATGAGGTGCGCAGGGTCGCTCGGGTCGATGCGCACCAGCTGCTCCACCTCACGCTGCGCCAGCTCGGTCTCCCCCCAGCGCGTGTAGAGTTCGGCCAGCGCCTCGTGCACCGCCGGGTCGCTGCCGAACTGGCGGCTGGACCCGGCCGCCAGGCGCAGGGCCTCCTCGCGCTGCCCGGTCTGCATGAGCAGCTGCGCCAGCTCCACCACGAAGCGCGGCTCGCGCGGGGCGCTGCGGATCAGCTGGCGGTACTCCGCGATGACCTCGTCCAGCCGCCCCGAGCGGGCCAGCAGCTGCGCCAGCCGCACCCGCGTGTCGATGTGCCGCGGGTTGCTGCCGAGCGCGCGGCGGTAGGCCACCAGCGCCTCTTCCTCGTGGCCCAGCTCGTCGTGCAGGCGCGCCACCAGCTCGTGCTCCTCGAAGCCTCCGCCGCCACCGGCCTCGAGCTCGGTGATCAGCTCGGCCAGCCGGTCGCCACGGCGGTAGGCCTCCACCATCCCGTCGTAGATCTCGGCGCGCACGCCGGACTCGCGCCCCGCCACGCGCAGCGCACGCTGGTAGGTGGCGATGGCCTCCTGCACCTGCCCGGCGCCCAGCTGGGCCTGCCCCAGCTCGCGCAGCACCGGCGCCAGCACGCGGTTGTCGCCGCGCAGCGAGGTCACTACGCGCTCGTACTCCTCGATCGCGCGCTGGTGGTGGCCGAGCCCCGTGAGCGCGCGCGCGAAAGCAGTGCGCTGGTAGATGCCGGCGTCAGCCCCGCGAGCCAGCTCGCGGTAGTGCGCGGCGGCGTCGTCGAAGTCGTTGGCGGCGAGCGCCAGCTGGGCCAGCTCTTCGCGCAGGTCACGCTGGGCTTGGTCTTCGCGGGTGAGCGTGAGCGCACGCCCGAGCGCGGCCCGTGCACCGGGCAGGTCGCCAGCCGCTGCGGCGAGCCGCCCCTGGGCGCCATGCGGAGCCGGGTCGTTCGGGCGCAACGCCGCCGCCTCGGTGTACATCGCCAGCGCCTCGGCGCGCCGCTGCTGCGCCTTGTACAGGTGGCCCAGGATCATGCGCGCCGGATAGGCCTGCGGGTTGCTGCTGACCTCGCTGCTCAGCTCCGCCTGCAGGCGGTCCACGCTGCCGTCGCGTTCGCGGTAGAGGTCCACCAAACGCTGAAACGCGAACGTCTCGCGCGGGTCGCTATCCAGGATGGCGCGGTAGCGCGTGATCAGGGTCTCGGTGCGCTCGCCGTCCGGCTCGCTGCCCGTGGGCTGCCCGGCGGGGCCTGGACGCTGCGTGGCCGTGCCGGTCTCGCCGGGATCGTCGGGCTGCATGCTGGTCCCGGGACGCATGCTGGTGCCGGGCCGCATGCTGACCCCGGGGCGCATGGTGGTCCCCGGACGCATCCCCGGCGCAGGCTGCATCCCCGTGCCGGGCCGCATGGTCAGGCCCCAGTCCTGGGCGTGGGCGGGGGCCCCTCCCGCGAGCGTGAAGAGCAGCGCGGCGCTGGCGAGGCAGAAAGGACCCGGGGCTGGCAGAGAGAGACGCGCGAGGTCGAACACGAGGGGCAGGATAGCGGGGTTTCTGGCGCGCCGCTGGCGAGTTCCGCGCTCACTCGGTGGATGAGCGGTGAGGTTCGGGATGGCCCCCCGGTTGCCCCAACGGGGTCCGTGCACTAACTAGAGGGCCTTCGGATGGCGAGCCGAGCGCGGCCTCTCGCGCGGGCGGAGCCGGTCCGACGCAGAGAGCTCGCATGTCACGTCTCGCTGGTGCTCAACTCGAGCGCCCCCCCGGAAAGAAATACGCCAGCGCCCTGCGCTTCGCCGAGATCCGCCCCCCGCTGCCGGTGCCGCGCGCCGGCACGCTGGCCCGCTGGCGTGACGACCTGGCCGACGACTTCGAGCTGGCCCTCGAGGCGCCGCTCGGGACGTTCCGCGGCGCTGCGGGGGAGCTGCGCATCGACGAGGGCGTCATGGACCGCGTGGCCTGGCTGCGCGACGCCCTGGTGGCCCTGCGCGCCTTCGCCCTGGTGGTGCGCACGTCGGCCGACATCACGCCGAGCCGCCGCGACCGCGACCGTCTGTCCGCCTGCCTGGATCTGTTGCGCGTCGATGGCGTGACCATCGTCTGGGAGGCCCGCGGCCTGTGGGAGCCCGAGGAGTTCGCCGTGCGGGCGCTCGAGCTGAACACCGTCCCCGCGTTCGACCCGCTCAGCACCCCTGCCCCGGTCGGCGGGCCCTTCCAGTACGCCCGCGTGCCCACCGTGGGGCAGCGCGCCCGCATCAGCGAGGGGCTGCTCTACGAGATCGACCAGGCCCTGGCCGAGTCCGAGCGCGCCTACGTGGCCATCGAGTCGTCGCAGTCCTTCCGGCGCGCGACCGAGCTGCAAGCGCTCTTCGACGCTTAGAGCGATGCGCACGCTCGGTCGCATCACCCGCATCGACCGGCCGAGCGCGGCGCTCTTCGCCTTCTCGTTGCGTGGCCACGGCGACGCGGAGGTGCTGCTCTTGGGGACCCGTGCGCCCGCCTGGGGTGCTGGGCTCGTGCCCACGCGGCCACGGGGCGCTCCGGCCGACGCGCTGACGCAGGGGCTGCGACGGCGCCTCGAGGGGGCCGAGGTGCTCTCGGTGGAAGAGACCCCCAGCGGCCTCGCCGTTCAGCTGCGGCTGGCCGAAGACCCCGCCCCGACGGCACAGCCCACGGGAGGCCCTTCGCCTGCGGGGGCACCGGACGCCGACATCAGCAGCCCCGTCAGCGCATGGCTGCTCGTGAACCGCGAGCGGGGCGCCGTCACCCTCCTGGTGGATGGTCAGCCCGTGCTGGTCACCCACCCTGGTGTACCTGCCGGGGAGCCCCCGACTCCCACCGACGACGCCCGGCTCTCGCGCGCCGAGCTGGTGGTGCATGGCCCCCTCCTGTTGCGTGCGGAGGCCAGCGAGCTGCTGACCAGCGCCCGGCGCTCACTCGGCACGGCGCTCGCCCGGACCCTCAAGCGCCTGACCCGCAAGCTGCACGCCATCGAGGCGGACGCCGCGCGGGCCGACCACGCGCCACAGCTGAGGCTCGACGCCGACCTGCTGCTCGCTCACGGCCATCAGGCGCAGCGCGCTGCAGATGGGACCGGCTGGGTGATGGCGCAGGACTGGAGCGCGGACCCACCCGTCGAGCGGCGCATCCCCCTCGAGCGCGGTGAGCGACCGGCCGATCGCGCGGCCCGGCTCTATCACCAGGCGCGGCGCCTCGAGCGTGGGGTCAAGGTGGCCGAGGAGCGTTGGCTCCTGGCCGAGGCCCAGCTGGGGCAGGTACGGGAGCTTGCCGCGGGCTGCGCCGCCGCCACCACGCTGGCCGAGCTGGACGCCATCGCCAAGACGGCGCTCGGGCTGGGCATCCGCGAGGTGGACGACACCGCCCCGTCGGCGGTGGGTCGCGCCAGCCCGGCGAAGCGCCGCCCAACGAACAAGGCGGATCAAGAGCGAAACCCGTTTCGCCGCTTCGTGTCCAGCAGTGGTCACCCCATCTGGGTGGGCCGCTCCGCCCGCGAGAACGACGCGCTCACGCTCCACCATGCCAAGCCGTATCACGTGTGGTTGCACGTGGAGGGCCGGGCCGGCTCACATGTGATCATCCCCTTGATACGCGGCGCCGAGCTCCCGAGCGATCTCCTGATCGATGCCGCCCACCTGGCCGCGCACTCCAGCGATGCGCGAGACGAGTCGCTCGTGGAGGTGATCTACGCCGAGCGCCGTCACGTGGTGAAGCCACGTGGATACCCTGCTGGGGCCGTGCGCGTGGACCGCCGCAAGACGCTGGCCCTGCGACAGGAGCCCGCGCGCCGAGACGCATTGCTCGCGGGCGAACGGCGCGTCTGAGCGATCCCACAAGACGATCAAGAGCGCCCCGACGAGGGAATCGTCGGGGCGCTCTTTGTTCTGCCTCCCACCGGGCGGCCCTTTCAGCGGACTCCTTCGGAACCTAGTGGTTCGTCGGGTGGTGCGCTGTGGGGCTTGGCATCGGCGGGGGCTCCACAGATGGGGTGGTTACGCGCGGCGTTCCCGCGACGCGGACACCCAACTCATGGGGCGCCCGCCGAGAACTCTCAGGCAGCCGGAGCGGCCGGAGCAGCCTTAGGGGCAGCCTTCTTGGCGGCCTTCTTCGGAGCAGCCTTCTTGGCGGCCTTCTTCGGAGCAGCCTTCTTGGCGGCCTTCTTCGGAGCAGCCTTCTTGGCGGCCTTCTTCGGAGCAGCCTTCTTGGCGGCCTTCTTCGGGGCAGCCTTCTTGGCGGCCTTCTTCGGGGCAGCCTTCTTGGCGGCCTTCTTCGGGGCAGCCTTCTTGGTGGCGGCCTTCTTGGGGGCAGCCTTCTTAGCGGTCGTCTTCTTGGTAGCCATAATAGGACCTCCTCCAGATGGGGTCAGCAGAACAAACGTACCGTATTGTCACGTCACGTCATGTGTCAAGCACAACCGCACATAATTTATACATAACTTTGTCTCTTTTGACCGAGAAAGGGGGCCAAATAGGGAATAACATCTCGAAATCATTCGATTTTACGAAATCGTCGCAAAAGTGAAAATTCCATCCACTTTTTGCGATCCAGGGGCTTGCCGCCGATCCGCCGCGCGCGTTGACAGCGCCGATCTCGGCCCGGTAGGGTGCGGCCAACTGGAGAAGCCCATGTCCGCTACCCCTCGCTCGCACCGCCGCCTCCCTCCCCTCGCTCTGTGCCTGTCTCTGGGGCTGGCCGCCGCCGCCACGGCCAGCTGCGGGCCCTCGCAAGAAGACCTGGACGCCGAGCGCGCTCGCGTCCGAGAGCTGGAGTCGGCCCTCGAGACCGCGAACGGGCAGCGCGCCGAGGTGGACGCCCGCTTGGCCGCCCTCGGCGAGCAGAACACGGAGCTGGCCCAGCGGTTGCGCGCTTTGGGGCAAAACGTCGAGGAATTGGAGGGCGAGCGCTCCACCTTGGCGGCCAACCTGGCCGAGACCCGCCGGGCGCTCGAGGAGCTCCGTGAGCGTGAGCGTCAGGCCCAAGCCCGTGTGGCCACCTTCCGCAGCCTGATCGAGCGCTTCCGGTCGATGATCGAGAGCGGCCGGCTGCGGGTGCGCATCGTGCGCAATCGCATGGTGGTGGAGCTGCCCACCGGCATCTTGTTCGACTCCGCCAGCTCCGAGCTGAAGGAAGAGGGCCTCGCCACCCTGAACGAGGTGACGAGCGTCCTCCGCGAGATCGACAACCGCGAGTTCCAGATCGCAGGCCACACGGACAACCTGGCCATCCGCACGCGGCAGTTCCCGGACAACTGGGCGCTGTCCACGGCCCGCGCCGTGACGGTGGCGCGACACATGATCACCCAGGGGGTGCCGGCCAACCGCATCTCTGCCGCCGGACACGCGGACACCCAGCCCATGGCGTCCAACGACGACGAGGCCGGGCGCGCGCTGAACCGCCGCATCGAGATCGTGCTGCTGCCCAACCTGGACGAGCTGCCGGATCTCACCTCTCTCGAGTAGCCCCTGAAACTGAACCGCCGTTCAGCTTCGGTTGACGAAGCCCGCGTGGTCGCGTAGTATTGGCCGGCTTCAGGTCCGAGTTCGGGCTTGAGGACACGCATCCGGCGCGCTCGTCAAGCTGACGAGCCGCTCAGACGCGGCCGCGTGGTTTGGTCGAGGCGACCCCTTCGCTCGGTCGCGCACCTCGCGATCACCGACGATTCATTGTTGAGGGAGTCCTCATGCAGACGCAGCACCAGTTCAAGGTGGGCGACAAGGCCGTGTATCCCGCCCGCGGAGTGGCCGAGATCGTGGCCATCGAAGAGCGCGACATCGGCGGCAACAAGATGCAGTTCTACATCCTGCAGATCCTCGGGAACGACCCGAAGAGCGCTGCAGGCGCAGACAAGATCATGGTGCCGGTCAGCAACGCCAAGAACGTCGGGCTCCGCTCGCTGCTCTCGGAAGAGGACATCACCGACATCTTCGAGATCCTGAACGAAGAGCCGGTGGCCTTCGACAACCAGACCTGGAACCGCCGTTACCGGGGTTTCATGGACAAGATCAAGACCGGTTCCCCCTTCGACGCCGCCGAGGTCATGCGCGACCTCTACCGGCTGCGCTGCGAGAAAAACCTGTCGTTCGGCGAGCGCCGCATGCTGGAGACCGCCCGCAACCTGATCGTCAAGGAGATCTCGGTGGCCCGCGGGCGGGACGAGGAAAAGATCACGGCGGAGATCGAGTCGATCTTCGACGAAGCGGTCTGAGCACCCTGGCCCCCGGGCCAGGTGACGATTCTTCCACCTCGGCCTACATCCGCTCCGCGGGTTCGTATATCCTGCGGCCGCGAGATGGTTGATCCTCATACCGGCGTCGATGTGACGGGCAGCGTGCGCGCTCCCGGCCGTGCAGCGGGCAACACGCCCAGCAACGCGGCGCTTCGGGGTACCCCAATGGCCATTCGGTCACGTGGGGCCCGGCACGCGACGACCTCGCAACCGTTCCACTCCTCGCGACGGCGGTCCAGCTCGCATGAGCCCCCGGCGCGCTTACCACGACGCTCATCGTCCCATCCCGAGCGTCCCCCAAAGGTCTCTGCATGGCGAACAACAGTCTGCTCATCAACGTGGACATCGGTGAGACGCGGGTCGCGCTCATCGAAGACGGGATCCTCGGCGAGCTCTACGTGGAGCGAAAGCGGGACCGCTCCCCGGTAGGCAACATCTACCTGGGACGAGTGACGCGCGTGCTGCCCGGCATGCAGGCCGCGTTCGTGGACGTGGGCCTCGACCGGGCAGCCTTCCTGCACGTGGAAGATCTCCTGCCAGCCTCCGACCCGACCGCCCGCACCTCCTCGGACGAGGACGAAAGCGACCTACTGGACGCCGACGACGTGGACGCGAAGGGGCCGGAGGGGCGCAACCGGCAGAACGCCGCGGCCAACAGCCAGCGCGTATCCCGCAGCACCCCCATCCGCGAGGTGGTGCGCGAGGGGCAGAACATCCTGGTGCAGGTGTCCAAGGGGCCCATCAGCACCAAGGGCGCGCGCGTCACGGCGCACGTGGCCCTGCCAGGTCGCTACGCCGTCTACATGCCCACCATCGACCACGTGGGCGTGTCGAAGCGCATCGGCAAGGACCAGGAGCGCAAGCGCCTCAAAGAGGTCATCGACGCCATCAAGCCGCCCGAGGGTGGCGTGGTGGTGCGCACGCTGGCGGCCGGGCTCACCAAGAAGAAGCTCAAGTCGGACATCGGCTACCTGGTGAAGGTCTGGGAGAAGACCACCGAGAAGCAGAAGACCGTCAAGCGCGCCCCCACGCTGCTCTACGAAGAGCCGGACATCATCCTGCGCACTGCGCGCGACATGTTCACGGAGGAGATCAGCGAGATCATCATCGATGATCCCAAGGAGTATCAGCGCCTCAAGGAGTTCCTGGAGCTGTTCCTGCCGGAGCGCGCCGGGGACGTGCGGCTCTACGAGGGCGACGACCCGCTGTTCGACGAGTACGGCGTGGAAGAAGAGATCACGCGTGCCCTGTCGCGCAAGGTGCCGCTGCCCTCGGGCGGCTACCTGATCATCGACCAGGCCGAGGCGCTCACCGCCATCGACGTGAACACGGGGCGCTTCACCGGTAAGGGCAAGGACGTCGCCGAGACCATCTTCCAGACCAACCTCGAGGCCGTGAAGGAGATCGCGTATCAGCTGCGCTTCCGGAACATCGGCGGCATCATCGTGCTCGACTTCATCGACATGGAGAAGGCCGCGCACCGGGACAAGGTCTACAAGGCGTTCCTCAAGGCGCTGAAGAAGGACAAGGCCAAGACCACCGCCGTGCGCATCAGCGAGCTGGGCCTGGTCGAGATGACCCGCAAGCGGACCCGCGAGTCGCTGGGCCGCACGCTCTACGAGCCCTGCTTCTTCTGCGACGGCACCGGCCAGCTCATGAGCAAGACCACGGTCTGCCACGAGATCTTCCGGCAGATGCGGCGCGAGAAGGACGCCCTGCCCGGCTACAAGATCACCATCAGCGCCCACCCCGCGGTGTGCGACCTGCTGGAGCGCGAAGAGAAGAAGGCGCTCGAAGAGGCGGCCAAGCGGCTGCAGCGGCGCATCGTGCTGCGGCCTCGCCGCGACTACCACCTCGAGCAGTTCGACCTGGCCGCAGACTGATGCGGCACGGCGGATTGACGACACCCGAGAGATCTCCGAGCCTTACCCCGTGAGCATGAGCACCCGTCCCCCTCCCGCTGCGACCGATGGCTCGGACGCCGCGCGGCGCGAACAGCGCGTCACCATCAACAAAGAGTTCGAGTCCTTCGACGCGTTCGTGCACGAGTACGTCACGAACATCTCGCGTACGGGAGCGTTCGTTAAGTCCCAGAGCCCGCTGGCCATCGGCACGCTGGTGGACCTGCGCTTCACGGTGTTCATGGACGACGTCGAGACGATTCAGGGCGTGGGCGAGGTGGTGCGCGTGCAAGACGACCCGCCCGGCATGGGCGTGGTGTTCCGCGAGCTGAACCAGTACTCGCAGCAGCTCATCGGCCGGCTGCTGACGCTGCCCCGGCCGCCTGCGCCGGTCACCACACCGCCGCCGGCCTATACGGGCGAGGACGCCGACCCTGGAGACGAGAGCACCGGATGAGCCAGCCGCGGGACGCAGCAGGCCCTCGAGGCACGGCCACCGTTCGAGGCCGGCGCGTGGCGGAGCTCACGGACGCCGAGCTCGAAGCCGAGGCTGCGCTGCGCCGCAAGGCTCGCGAGCGGCAGGCGTCGCGCGCGGGGGCGCCGTCCGCGGCCAGCGCTGCCGGAGCGGGGGCCACCTCACCGGTGGCCAAGGCGAGTGTCGCGAACACCCCGCAAGGCGCGCTGGACCCGCTGCCTCCTGGCCGCGTGCTGCTGCGCCGTGAGCTGGAGCAATACCTCGCCAACCTGGAGCTGCAGCCGGGTGCCACGCTGGACGCCGTGCGCGAGCAGTACTTCAAGCTGCGCGAGCGCTACGACCCGAAGAAGCAAGCCAGCGACGAGAAGCGCCAGGTGGCGCAGTCTCTGGTGGACCGCTTGATGCGCGCTTACGAAGCCGTGACCGCGCACTACGAGGCCAAGGGCCAGACCTGAGAGAAGGCGGGCTCTCCGGCCCGGCTAAGAATTCGACACGATCGACACATTCGACACCCGTGGGGGGTGTCTGGCACCATGGGGGTCTAGATGAACAGCGGGGACGAGAAAGACGTCGAGCGCAGCGCGACCCCTTCGTGGGGCATGCGTCGGCCGACGCCCGCGATGGGCCTCGCCACGGCAGACCTCGGCGCGCACACGTCGGCGGGCTTCCGCCAAGCGCAGGCGCGCATCGGCGAAGTGCTGGGCAAGCGCTACGAGCTGCTGAGCGTGCTCGGCGCCGGCAGTGGCGGCTCCGTGTTCCGCGCGCGCGACGCGACCACCGGCGTGGAGGTGGCCCTCAAGCTGCTGCACGAGAAGCTGAAGGGCTCTGCGCTCGACCGCCTGCGCTTCGAGCGCGAGGTGGCGGCGGCGTCCACGGTCCATCATCCCAACATCGTGCGCATGCTGGACCGCGGGCTCGAGCCCGACGGGACGCCCTATCAGGTGCTCGAGCTGTTGGACGGCCGCGCGCTCGAGGCCGCTGGTGAAGACGGTCCACTCGAGGTGGCCGCCGCTGTGGACGTCACGCGCCAGCTGCTGGCCGCGCTGTCTGCGGTGCACCTGCATGGCTACGTGCACCGCGACGTGAAGCCCGAGAACATCTTCCTGACACGCAGCCCCGACGGGCTCCTGCAGGTGAAGCTCATCGACTTCGGGGTGGCCCGGCTGCTCGAGGAGCCACTCAACGGGTCCATCACGGACGACAACATGGTGGTTGGCTCGCCGTCGTTCATGAGCCCCGAGCAGGTGTCCAACGACCACCCGCTGTCGCCCGCCACCGACGTCTGGCAGACGGGCGCGGTGCTGTTCTACATGCTGGCGGGGCGGCCGCCGTTCCAGGACTCGAACCTGAGCAAGCTGCTGGTGCGCATTGCGCGCGAGCCTGCGCCGGCCATCGCCAACTACCGCCCGGACTGTCCGCCATCGGTGGCCGCCATCATCGCGGGGGCGCTGCGGCGCAACCCCGAGAACCGCTACCCGGACGCGCACCACATGTCGGTGGCGCTGCACAAGGCGGCGAAGGAAGCGCGCCTGTAGCTCGCGCGCGCGGCCGGCTCACACGCGCGTGAAGCCGCGGTAGCCCGTTGCAGCGCGCTTGCCGCGAACCCGGTCGTGGGTGGCCTTCACGGCGCCGTAGAAACGGAAGAACGCGATGAGCGCCAGCTCCTGCACACGGTCGAGCGGCACTTCGGAGCAAATCCACTTGTCGTCGGAGAGGCCCTCGTCGATGAAGTGGACACACGCCCGCACGGCCAGCTGGTGCACGGAGCCGCGCGGGCAGTGCGCGCGCGAGCCGACGATCAAGGCGTCCTGCGCGTCACCGTCAGCCCCCATGACGCCGACCACCGAGCCGTAGTGGAATGGGCAAGGGACGGGGCTCAGGAACTCGACCCGGCCGTGCGCGCCGCGCTTCGCGAAGGAGCCGCGCGGCACCTCGACGCGTACCGTCACGCACCGCGGGAGCGCGGCGTCAGCGGCCATGGCGCAGCTCCACGCCCGTCATGAGGTAGCCGTGCGCACGCACGTAGCGCCCGTGCAGCGCGTCCCCGGTGCGGAAGGGCCCGGCGTCACGCAGGAAGATGGCGGCGAACTCGCCCTCGGGCGGCAGCCCTCCCGTGGCCGGGAGCGAGGGCAGCTCCACGCGCATGCCATGGAAGCCATAGAACGTGCGCGACAGGGTGTACTGGCACTTGTAGGCGCACTCCTTCGCGCTGAAGATCAGCTTGCCCAGCAGCCCGCGCAGCGCGTCGTCCGGCACGGCCTCGAGGCGCGTGATCTCGTCGGGCGTGAGCACGCTGCCGAAGAGCGAAGCCTTGAGGGGGGAGTCCGGCTCCACGTCCACGCCGAGCGCGGCGCGGGTGGACTCGAGCGCCACGGCGGCGGCGCACCACCACTGGGTGTGCGTGATGGTGCCGACCAATCCAGGAGGGAAGCGCGGCGCACGGTCGTCGTCCTGGGTGACGGGGCCCGGTGGCACAGCCAGGGTGCGCATGGCCGAGCGCGCGCAGTGGCGACCCGCCGCGTACTGCAGGCGACGCGTGTCGATGGCGCGCGCCACGGCGTCACGCTCGACGGGCAGCAGCACGTGCTCGGGGTCGACCTCGCGCGGGTCCACCTCGGCGACGGCCACGTCGGCGTCGAAGAGGCGCCGCACCAGCGCGGGCAGCTCCGTGGGTGGGTTCGCAGGTGGCGAGGTCACGCAGTCATCGCGCTACCGCGCTCCGTCGATGCGCGCAACGACCCTGCGGTGGGGCTGCGGCGCCGTCCGTGAACGGGGCTAACATGGCGGTGCCCACAGCCGAATCGCCGCTTGACGAGCATGGGTGATGAATCAGACGCTCGCGAGCACGTCCCAGCCGCCACGGCCGGAACGTTCTACCGCTGTCACCGCCGCTGCCGTCGTCGTCGTTGGAGGCCCCAAGAATGCTCGCTCACCGCGCTGTCCTCGTCTCTTCCCTCGCCCTCGGCCTCGCCAGCACGCTGCTGGGCGGGTGCTTCCGCCACGCCGAGGTGATCACCACCATCGCCAACCCGTTCGTGGCCGGCGGCGTGATGCCGAACGAGGTGCAGCACCTCTACGCGTCCACGGAGCAGCAGCGCCAGCTGCCTCCGGGTTCCATGACCGACCTCGCGACCCTGACGCAAATGGACGCCGCGGCGGCCTGCTTCAGCGTGCAGCTGCGAGCGCTCGACGAAGGCGGCGGACAGACCTGGACCGACCTGCGCAACTGGGAGGTGAGCCTGCTGGTGGACAACGTGGAGATGGTGGACCCGGCCATCGAGCTGCACGCGCCCGAGCACAATCAGTACAACGGGGTGTCGCTACAAGACGTCGTGGTTGGGCAGCGCCAGGTGTGCCTGGACGGCAACGGCGTGGAGCGCGCGCCGCAGACCGTGACGCAGGAGAATCCGTGTGGGCGCTGGGAGACGCGGAACATCACCGAGTCGCGTTGGATGCCGGCGGTCCTCACGGTCACCACGGCGTCCGCCAACGTGTGCTTCCAGAACCAGGGCCACCTGACGGCCAGCACGGCCGCAGTCACGCTGAAGATGCAGCGTATGCGTCGGCGTCTCGACTTCACCTGGGAGTTCCACTGAAGCTGGGCCGCTAAATCGCCCGGCCGCGGCTCTGGCTAGCGGCGGGGGCGGAGGTCGCCGCGGGCGGCATAGATGGCGACGGCGAAGAGCTCGCGTGGGAGGGCGTGGGCCAGGGCTTCTTCGCGGAGGGGGACGCCGACGGCTTCGGCGCGCGCGAAGGAGCGCGCGAACACTCGGCGGGCGCGGAAGACGTGGTAGGCGTCGGTGACCACGAGCACGCGTGCGTTTGGCCCGAGGATGCGGGCGGCGAACTGCGCGTTCTCGCGGGTGGAGGTGGAGTGCTCTTCGAGGACCGCGACCTCGGGGGGGAGGCCTAGCGAGACGGCGTGGGCGGCGGCGACGGAGGCTTCGCTCGGGCCGTTCCGACCGACGCCCCCGGTGAAGACCACGCGCGGGGCGCGCCCTTCGGTGAAGAGCGCGTGGGCGAGGGCGGCGCGACGAGCCAGGGCTGGGCCCGGCTCTCCGCTGGGGAGCACGCGGCAGCCGGCCACCACGATGGCGTCGTAGGGGCCGGCTGGCGGTGGCTCTGCCCCGCGTGAGAGGAGGAGCGCTGTGGCGGCGCTGAGGGCGCTCATGACGGGCAACGTACGACGGAAGGCGATTGGGGTCACCCGCAGGAGGGTGGCCCCGAGCGCGCGTCCGTGAGCGCCGACCCATGGGCCGAGCGCGGCGGCGCAGGCACGTAGCGCCGCGAACGCCAAGAACAGCACCAGGGTGAGACCGCGCGCGAGGCGGCGAAGGGGCTGTGGAGCACGCTCGGTGCGCAGGCGTAGTCGGGGCATGGAGAGAGCCTGACGGCGCGCGATGGCGCCGCGTCGAAGCGGCCGTGAAACCACTGCGGAGGAATTGAGGCGAAGCCGTGGCACGCGCGTTTTTGGCAGCTGGCCGATCTGTCGATAGACTTGCCGCGTGCACTTGCGCTCCACCCTCCGTCTGACGCTGACGCTCGCCACGCTGTGGGTGGGCGGGCATGGCGTGGCGCGGGCGGACATCTACGAGTGCCGGCGGGCCGACGGGACCACGCACTACACCAACGCTCCGTCGGGCGAGCGCAACTGCCGCGTGGTGGTGCACGGCAGCGACCGGCCGCGCAGCGCCGCCGCCGACAGGCCGGCCATGGAGGGCGCCGAGGCCTTCACCCGGCCCATCAACGCCAACGAGCGGTCGAGCGACCCGGCGCGCTATCGCCGCTACGACGCGTACATCCGCGAGGCGAGCCAGCTGTACCAGCTGCCGGAAGCCTTCGTGCGCGCCGTGGTGCGTGTGGAGTCGGACTTCAACCCCAACGTGGTGTCCAACGCGGGCGCCATGGGTCTGATGCAACTCATGCCCCAGACGGCGCGCAGCATGGGCGTGCGGGACCCGTTCGACCCGCGCCAGAACATCCTGGGCGGCACACGCTACCTGCGCGTGCTGGCCAACTCGTTCAACGGCGACCTGGTGCTGACGGTAGCGGCCTACAACGCCGGTGGCGGCGCGGTGACGCGCTATCGAGGCGTGCCGCCCTACGCGGAGACGCGGCGGTACGTGCAGCGGGTGCTGCGGCACTACTACGCATACCGGGCGGGCCGCGTCGAAACGCAGCGGTAGGGCTAGGAGCCCTAGGCGTTGACCTGAGGCTCGTGGGTCGCCTTCCACGCTTCGATCAGGGCGCGGTTGTCGTGATCCCAGGGGTGGAAGTCCTTGCGGTAGAACTCTCGGTACGGCTTGGCGATCGCGGTGAGGGCCCCCTTCTTGCCGAACAGGAACTTCGCGGTGTTCACCACCTCGCGCGGGCTCGGGACGTGACCGAGCGCTTTGAGCGTCATCACGGTGCGACGCACCTGCTGCGCCACGAAGAAGGTGGTCACCGCGAGCCCCACCCGCCGGAGCAGATCGCGATCACCACTCACGGCGTCGAACACGTCGAACGCCACGGCCTTGTGCTCGATCTCTTCGACCGCGTGCCACATCAGGAGCTCGCGCGCGGGCTCGGGCATGGCCGCCATCGTCTCCTCGCTGGTGAGCATGTACTCGGCAAGGATGGCCGTGATGTGCTCGAGGACGACGGTGCTCGCTAGCCGCACCGCGGGCTTTCGGTGCGGGGCGATCGCTTCGATGCTGTCCTCCACGTCCTTCTCGATGGCCGTGGCGGCGAAGCCCTTCGAGTCCAGCCAGACGTTGGCCAGGCGGTGATGGTAGGCGTGGTGCCCTTCCTGCGACGCGAAGCCGCGCATCTGCTCGCGCAGGACCGGGTCCGTGACCTGGTCGCGGAAGTGCATCACGCTCTGCACGAACTCCTTCTCGCCCGGTGGAAACGATGCCGAGAGCGCCGACAAGATGGCGGTGATGAGACCGTTTCCGTCGAACCAGAACGGGGCCTCGACCGATTCGAGATCGAACTCCATCTTGCGCTTGGGGATGGGCTCACGGTTGCGAGCCTGAGGGGTCGTGGTGGTGGTGGTCGGTGCGAACATGGTGCTGCTCCAGCTCGGGCGCGACGGGGAGTCCGCCGGTGGCTATTGAAGACTGGTCAATAGAACACTAACGGCTACTGAACTGAAGTCAATAGCCCCCCCCTGCCCGCCTCGGCCGGTTGATCACGGAAGCGTCATAGGAACGAAGCGCCCCGCGGCCTCGTCCCATGCATACCGACCCTCCACACCACCCCCTTGCTCGAGAGCGCGCAGCGACGTCTTGAGCGGTCGGTAACCGTCGGTGAGGGGGATGGAGCGAGCCACGTGGACCTCGCTCGGCCGCTCGAGCTCGGGCAGCCTGCGCACGAAGGCGCTCAGCGCTTCCAGGTCGAGGGCTGGGTCGTGAGGCACGATGACGGCCACGGCCTGGTCGTACTTGCCCTCGCGGTGCCCGTAGACCACCACGCGGCGGATGGGGTCGTGGTTGTAGAGCGCGTCTTCGATGGCGCGTGAGGCGACGTCGCCGCGCTCGGTGTGCAGCACGTCCACGGCGCGGTCCACGAACCAGTAGTCGCCGTCGGCGTCGCGCCGCAGGATGTCGCGCGTCACGAACCAAGTGTCGCCCTGCTCGAACACGCCCTTGCGCAGGCGGCGCTCGCTCTCGCCCTTCTCGAGGTAGCCGTCGAACGCGGTCATGGGCTGGTCGCCGTCCACGCGCGCGATGAGCGCGCCCAGCTGGCCCACGCCGGCCGGGATCAAGAAGCCGCGCTCGTCCTCGAGAGGCTCGCCCGAGTCGAAGTCGTAGCGCACCAGCGCGATCTCGGCGCTGCCGGGGAGCGGACGGCCCACGGCGCCCACCTTGCGGCCCAGTGTGTTGGCGAGCACGCAGTTGCCCTCGGTGGACGCGTAGAACTCGAGCACGTGCACGTCGCCGAAGCGGTCGCGCAGCCGGCGCCAGTGGTGCGCGCGCATGCCGCTGCCCGCGAAGAGACGCACCGGGATGTTGTTGTCCACGGCGGACGGCGCCGCCTCGAGCAGCTCGCTGACCATCTCGCCGGCGTAGAACACCACGCTCGCGCCGTAGCGGCGCACCTCGGGCCAGAACAGCTCGGGTGAGAACGGGGTGCCCAGCGCCAGGCGCGCGCCGCCCACCAGCGCACCGCCCACCGTGACCAGCATGCCGGCCGCGTGGTGCAGGGGCAGGCACGAGTAGACCGTGTCCTTGGGCGTGAGCGAGGCCGCGGCTGCCGCGCCATAGGCCGAGAAGGCCCAGCGTCGGTTGGTGATGCGCGCGGCGCGTGGCTCGTCGCTGGCACCTGCGGTGAAGATGATCATGGCCAGGTCCGACGCACGCCCCGGGTTCGGGCGGTACCAGTCCGGGATCGCCACCGCGACCGGGTCGATGGCCTCCATGTCGATGACGTCGGGGTCGAGCTTGCGTTGCTCGCCGCCGCCGCCCAGCACCAGCACGCGCCGCGAGCCACGGGGGTTGCCGAGCGCCTCCTTGGCGCGCGTGGCGTTCTCGGGGTCGCACACCACGTACTGCGCGGAGGCGCGCTCGATGGCCCGCGCCACGCTCACGCGGCGCTCGTCCGGCGAGAGCAGCACGGACACGGCGCCCAAGCGCGAGAGCGCGGTGACCACGGACAGGTAGCTGGGCCGGCCGTCCATGAGCACGGCCACGCGCTCGCCCGGGCGCACACCGCAGGCGATCAGACCGCGCACCACGTTGTCCACGCGGCGGTCCGCGTCGGCGTACGAGAACGCGCGGCCCTCCCACAAGAAGAAGGTGGCGTCCGGCATCTCACGGCGCTGCTCGGCCAGCGTGCGCCCGATGCTCACCAGCGAGTCGGCCTCGATGGCGCGCAGCGTCTGGATGCGCGGAACCTGGTAGCGCACCGTGTTGACCCAGCGCGTGAGGCTCTCGGCCGAGTCGCTCGCGCGCGACATGGCGGTCCCGACACGTCGGACCAGCGCGTCGTAGAACAGCTCGATGTCGAACTGGATGTCCTCGAAGGCCGCGTCCTCGGCCTCGAGGTGGGCCTCCTGCTGGGCGAGGCGCTGTGGCCTGCCGCCCTTGCCCTCCCGCCAGAACATCCAGTCCACCACGGTGGGCCACGTGTGGCTGAGCGCGCGCGCGCCCACCACGATGCCGAAGTGCCCGGCCTTCACCGACAGTTCGTGCACCTCGGCGTTGGGCGCCGCGCGGCGGATGGCCCGCACCGCAGGCGGCTGCGCGATGGCGTCGCGCGTACCGATGAACGCCAGCACGGGCACGGTGATGTCGGCCAGCGTGACGGTGCGGCCATCCAGAATGAACCCGCCCGAGGTCATGCGGTTGTGCACGATGAACTGGTCCACGAAGTCGCGCAGCGCAGGCCCGGGCCACGCCACGAAGCCCTCGCCGCCCAGGAAGCGCCGACGGCTCTCGCGCTTCTCGAGCGCCGCGCGGTCGTGCAGCTTCTGCACGAAGTCCACCACCTGGGTGAGCTCCTTGCGCACGCTCAGCAGCTTGAAGCCCGTGCTGGTGAGGAACCCGGGCAGGCCCGCGATGCGGTCGAGGGGATCTTGGATGGCCTTCGCCGCCGCCGAGATGAGCGGGCCCGCCAGCGCGTCGTTGAGGCCCGGCACGTTGCGGTAGATGTCCACGGGGCTACCGAACGTGATGAGCGACTTGATGCCCTCGCTGCGCCGCAGGGCTGCGGTCTGGTAGCAGAACATGCCGCCCTGCGAGTAGCCCGCGAGGTGCACGTCGTGGCCCGTCGCGCTCAGCACTCGGTCGATGGCGTCGCTCACCGCGCCGATGTGGTCGTCGAGCGTGCGGTCCATGCCGCCCTCTTCGCGCTCGGGCGCGCCGAAGTCCACCAGCCACACGTCGAGCCCGCTGCGCAGGAGCGCCCGCACGGAGCTGATCTCGGGCGAGATGTCGTAGACCTCGCTGGTGACCATGAGCGGCGGCACCAGCAGGATGGGGGCCAACAGCCGCGGGCGGTGCTGGTCGTCGCCGTAGCGGCGCAGCTTGTAGATGCGGTCGCTGTGCACCACGCGAAAGGGAGCGTGCTCGGGGTCGGCGAAGCGCCCCACGCGCAGCAGCTCGAGGGCGTTCTGTGCCCCCATGCCGAAGCGTTCCGAGAAGGACAGCGAGGTGGGCGGAGCAGAGGGAGACGTCGGCATGAGGGCGCGCTCGGGTTCGGGGCGTGGTGCGAGGTCACGCGTCGGCGTGCGCGACCAAGCGCAGAGACTACCATGCGTTCTCCCGCCCCTCGGGCAGAACCCCATGACGTTCAGCGCGCTCCCAGAATGGCTGGTCGCCACCCGTGAGTCGCTGCGCGACGAGCTGGGCTCGTTGTCCGAAGACGAGAGCCTGCTGTTCGCCGAGGCGACCGAGGCGCTGCGAGACGCACCGTATCGTGTGTACCCCCTGGGCGAGCGCGCGGGCGACGCCGCGCTGCTGAGTGGGCTGCTGAGCCTGCGCCTGCACGTGATGCACGAGTCGCTGAACCCGCTGGTCACCAGCGAGCGGGCCGTGGCGAGCGCACGGCGGCTGACGCTGTTTCTCTACGAGCGCGAGCTGCGTGAGCGGGCCGCCCACCACGAGCGCACGCTGCAGTCGGAGCCGGAGCGCGGGCGCGGGAAGCGCCACGCCGCCCTGGACCTGGTGGGCCTGCGCTACGACACCCTGGCCGCGCTGAACCCGCCGCCTCGTGCCCTGCTGGAGGCGTCCAGCCACGAGTCCGGGGCGCTGGTGCCGCACGCCGATCCCCTGGCTCCGGCCTCCCTCGCGGGGCTGGTGGAGCGCTGGGAGCGCGCGCGCGCCGCCGAGACGCTGCCGGCGTACCTGCGCAAGAAGCTGGCGCAGAACATCGACTTCTTCCGCCACGGCTTCAGCCTGCCCGCCTACTGGTGGCGCCGGCGTCGCATCCGGCGCGCGCTCACGCCCGCGCTGCGCGAGAACCCCGTGGTCATGGAGACCTACTTCGCCATCGAGCAGGTGGGCCCCATCATCGACGGCTTCGTGTTCCGCGCCAGCGGCAGCAAGCTGAGCCGCGCAGCAGGCGTGGCCGACTTCGCGTTCCTCTACATGCAGATGGCCGACGAGCTGGTGGACAACCTGGTGCACCACTTGGGCGCCGACGGCGTGCAGGCCCTGGTGGCCGAGCACTATCCGCGCTCGCTGCGTGGGGCCCTGCTGATCCCTTTCGAGAACCTGAGCGACGAGGCGCTGCTGGCCGCTGGCCTCGACCCGGCCACGCCCATCCCGAAGTACCACGTGAGCTTCTCCGGGATGATGAGCCTGCTGCGCGACCTGCGCGGCCTGCTGGTGCTGGAGACCAAGAGCGCGGAGGCGGCGGGCTGCCCACGCGTGGCGGCCGAGCTGCAGGACTTCTTCCACCACTGCTTCGGCACGTACCTGGACGAGCTCTACCTGCCTGCCATCACACGCCCCGGGCAGACGCTGGATCAGCTGCCGCTGTCCGACGTGCAGTGGCACTTCTTCCGCAAGAACAACCTGGTGATGATGCGCTACATGGCGCTGCGGGCGCGGCTCACGGGGCTAGACCCCGCGGCGCACGGGCTGTCGCTGCAGCGCTGGGGCTACCTGCTGGCCACGTTCCAGGTGTTCGACGACATGAAAGACGTGTGGGTGGACTTCGGCTTCCAGCCCAACTACGCGCTGCAGAGCGCGGCGTCGCTGTTCCCGGAGGAGTACGCCTGGCTGGGCACCAACCTGGCGCTGGCGTCCGCCGGGAGCGCCGCACCCGCAGGCGTCACGCGCGACGAGGTGACCTGGCTGAACGCGCACGCGCCGCGCACCATCCTGCACTGCTTCCGGCTCAGCCGGCTGATGGCCCTCTTCTGCTTCGACTACCTCGCGATGTACGCGTGGGATCACCGCTGGCGGAAGAACTGGATGAGCCGCTACCGCGCGTTCAACCCGGAGGGGCCGAGCGAGTCGGCGGCGCGCGCGTGGCTGGACTCGGGGCGGCAGACCGCAGCCACGGGGCACGCGCCCGTGGACACGTTCTTCGCGCTGTGCCGAGAGCTGGCGGCGCTGGGTGACGACGTGGACCGTGACGAACGGCTCGCGTTCCTGCTGGACGCCGTGGCCTACGAGCACCCCGGCAGCGTCTACCGCGCCACGCTGCCGAGCCCGCGGCGCTTCTACCGCTACGCCACGCTGCGGATGATGCTGCCCGCGCGCGAGAAAGTGGCGCTGCTGCGGCGCTGGCTGCGTCAGAACGCGCCCGCCGTGCGCGCTGGGCTCGCCACCCTGCGCGCCGTGGAGGGCCCGGCAGCGCCGCACGCACGCGCTTTGGCGCGCTCGTTGGAAGCCATGCTGGAGGGCGGCCTCACGCGGGCGCCCGAACGCGACAACGAGCTGGTCAGTCGTCCTTGAGCGTGATGTCGACCATCAGGTCGGCCGCCACGGCCTCGATGGCGGCGCGGACATTGCGCACCGGCAGGTCGCCCGGCAGGTGAAGCGTGGCCGCCGCCTTGAAGAGCAGCTCGCCCGACATGGGCGCGCCCTCGCAGGCGGTCTCGAGCGACTCCACGTTGACGCCCAGCTCGGCGAGCGCGCGCGAAACCGCCTGCACGATGCCCGGGCGGTCGGCACCCACCAGGTCGAGCTCGATGGTCTTGCGGGGCTCGGCGTCCTTGGCCGCGACGCCACGTTGCACCACCACGTGCAGGGCCTCGGTGGTGAGCGCCGTCAGCGCCTGCTGGAGCGCCACGGCCGAGCCGTCTTCCACCGTGGCGCGCACCACACCGGCGAACTGCCCTGCGAGGTGCGAGAGGCTGCTCTCGACCCAGCTGCCGCCGTGAGCGGCGATGGTGCGGGAGAGAGACTCAACGAGCCCGGGACGATCCGGCCCGACGATAGTGATCACGAGCGACTGCATGCGCGCAGCATACGCGATCGACGCGGGGTGCCGAAACTTATGCCACCACCCCGAACGCCCGCCGCAGGAGCGCAGGATCCAGCCCGTGCAGGCGCCGCACGGTGGTGGCGTCGGCGGCCCGCACGTCCCCCTCGAGGCGCACGCGGTGGCGCAGCACCAGGTCCCCCGCAGCCGTCACGCCCACGGGCCGGGACTGCACCTCCACGAGCTCGTCCGCGCCGACACCACCGCGAAACACGATCTGCTCGGCCACGGGCTCGAGCGCGAGCGGGTCGAGGCCGGCCCGCACCATGACGCGCGAGGTGGCCTCGTCGCACCAGTCCACGTAGGCCGGGTGGTTGGCGTGCCCGAGCGGGTCCATGGACGTGTAGAAGGGCCGCAGGCTGAACACGTCGGTCGGCCCGCTGGCCTCCTCGAACGCGGGCAGCTCCACCCCCTGCCCCTCGTCGTGCTCGGGGAAGGCCTGCGTCACCGACTCGGGGGCGCGCACGGGCGTGCGAGCGCGCAGGTCGATGTGCACCCACTCCTGCGTGGCTTCGGCCACCAAGCCGCCCGCGTCGTCGAGGAGGCGCACCTCGCGGCTGCTGATCATTTCGCGCCGAAAGCGGCACACCCAAGTGCGCGCGTGCAGCGGCTCGCCGTAGTAGGTCTCGCGGTGGTGACGGACCGTCATGGTGCGCACCACGAACGCGGTGCCCGCTTCACTGAAGCGCCGGGCCGACCAACCCGCGCGGCTGCTCGCCCCCACGGCGGCCTCCTGGAACGCGCGCCACAGGTCACCCGCGCGGGCAGCGTCACGAGCGCTGAATGCGTGGCGAGGGAGCGCGACGGGGAATTCCCAGACGGGTTCGGTCATGCTCGGGGCGTAGCGTAACGCGGCGACAGCCACCAGCCGTCCGCGTGCTAGAGTCGCGGCAGTACATGGGTACCTCCACGCCACCCCCTGGACGTCCCGACTCCCGCACCATTCGGGAGTCGCGCCCCATCCCGGACACCAACTCGTTCGGCCGGGTGGCCGTGCCACGGCAGGTCGCCGAGATCGACAAGCTGATCACCACGGTGACCAGCCCTGCCGCGCAGCGGCTGGTGCACCGGCGCCACCTGGCGTCCGGTGGCATGGGCGAGGTGTCGGAGGTGCGCGACGCAGGCCTCGAGCGCCTGGTGGCCCGCAAGACCATCCACAAGGGCATGGACGACTCGCGCTCGCTCCTGTCGTTCGTGCGCGAGGCGCGCGTCACCGGTCAGCTCGAGCACCCGCACATCGTGCCCGTGCACGAGATCGGCATCGGCGAAGACGGGCGCCTGTTCTTCACCATGAAGCGCGTGGACGGCGCCAACCTGCGCGCCATGATCCGCACGTTGCCGCCCAAGCGGCTGTCGCATCACACGCTCATCGACTTGGTGGACATCGTGATCAAGGTCTGCCAAGCGCTGGCCTTCGCGCACAGCCGCGGGGTCATCCACCTGGACGTGAAGGCGTCCAACGTCATGGTCGGTGACTTCGGCGAGGTCTACCTCATGGACTGGGGCGTGGCCCGCATCCTCGAAGAGCGCACGCATGGCGCCCTGCCCGACGACATGACGCGCGTGAGCTCCACGGAGCCCGAGGTGGACCACGGGCCTGCCATCGTGGGCACCCCCAGCTACATGGCGCCCGAGCAGGCGCTGGGCGACGACGCGCACATCGACGGCCGCGCCGACGTGTTCGCCGTGGGCTCCATGCTCTACGAGATCCTGACGCGCCGCCCGCCCTACCAGGCAGACACGGTGCTCGCCACGCTGGTCATGGCGGCGTCCTCGCGTCACCCCTCGCTCGAGTCGCTGCTCGGCCCCACAGACGTGCCGCCCGAGCTGGCGCGCATCGTGACCCGGGCCATGAACCCGGACCTGGACGAGCGCTACCCCAGCGTGGAGGAGCTGCGCGAAGACCTGGTGCGCTTCTCGCGCGGCGGCGGCGAGTTCCCCACGCGTGTCTACGAGGCGGGCACGGTCATCACCCAGGAGGGCGCGCCCGGCAGCGAGGCGTTCTTCATCGTCTCCGGCACGTGCGAGGTCGAGATCCAAGGGCGGCGCATCCGCGAGATGGGCCCCGGCGACGCGTTCGGTGAGATGGCCATCCTGAGCCCCGGGCCCCGCACGGCCACGGTGCGCGCCCAGACCGAGGTCATCGTGGAAGTGGTCAACGGCGCGGCGCTGGCCCAGGAGCTGAACACCATGAAGCCCTGGATGAGCATGTTCGTGCGCACCTTGGCCGACCGCTTCCGGGAGCGCGACGCCCTCGCCCGCCACAAGAGCTCTCACCCGCCCAGCGAGTAGCAGGTTCCCCCGCGGACACGGCGCCTTTCGGGCCCTGCTTGACGAACGCCCCGAGGATGCGCACCCGTGTGGCATGTCATCCCCTGCGCGCCCCCTCCCCAATTCGCCACAGCCGTCGCGCTCTGACGACGTGGCTCCGGCGTCGCGCGGGCGCTGGACCTTCCGCCTCGGCCGCTGGCTGGGCATCGACGTGTACGTGCACGCCACCTTCCTGGCGTTGCTCGCGTTCTTCGCCCTGCGCGACGGGATGAGCCTGGGGGCCGCGGCCGGCGCGGCGCAGCTGGCGTGGATGGTGGCGCTGTTCGGCTTCGTGGTGCTGCACGAGTACGGCCACGCGCTCGCCGCGCGCTACTTCGGCATCGGCACGCAGGACATCACGCTCTACCCCATCGGCGGAGTGGCGCGCCTCGACTCCATGCCGCGCTCGCCCGGGGCGGAGCTCATCGTCGCCGCGGCCGGCCCGTTCGTGAACATCGCGCTCGCGTTCGGGTTCGCGCTCTATCACACGGTCAGCGCGGGCACGGGCGGCTCGGCCTTCAGCGCCAGCGGTGAGCTCACCCTGCCGCTACAGCTGGCCGTGGTGAACCTGGGCCTCGGCCTGTTCAACCTGGTGCCCGCGTTCCCCATGGACGGTGGGCGCATCCTGCGCGCGCTGCTGGCCACGGGCGGCAACCGCGTGCGCGCCACCGTCTGGGCCGCGCGCGTGGGCCGTGTGCTGGCGCTGGGCTTCGTGGTGGCAGGGCTGTTCGGCAACCCCATGCTCATGCTGCTGGGCGCGTTCGTGTGGTTCGGCGCAGGTGCCGAGGCCAGCGGCGTGGCGCGCGAGGAGCAGCTGCGCGGCGCCTCCGTGCAGCAGGCCATGTCGCGGCGCTTCCTCACGTTGTCTCCGTGGACACGCATCCGCGAGCTGGCGCAGCAGGACCTGGACGTCACGCTGCTGCAGGACGGCGTCTTCCCCGTCTCGAGCGGAGGCGCGGTGGTGGGCATGGTCACGGCCGACGCGCTCCAAGAAGCCCTCCACCTGCACGGCGGCGATGCCTACGTGGCCGACGTGATGACGCGCGACATCGTGTGCGTGCGCCCCTCCGACGAGCTGGGGCTCACGCTGCGCACCCTGCAGAGCCGCGCGCTGGGCGCCGCCCCGGTGGTGCTGGCCGGACGCCTGGTGGGCATGCTCACCCTGCGTGGGGTCGCGACCTTCGCGAGCGGCATGCGGCTGCAGCAGGCGTGAGCGCGGCCCACGCCCGCGGGCCTCTCCACGGTCAGTAGCGGCGCGTCTTCGCGATGATCTCGTTCATGATCTCGCGCGTGCCGCCGCCCAGCGGATAGAGCCGCGCGTCGCGGTACAGCCGCTCCACCGGATACTCGCGCATGTAGCCGTAGCCCCCGTGCAGCTGCACGGCCTGGTCGCACACGTAGGTGCACATGTCCGTGGCCGTGTTCTTGGCCATGGCCGCGAGCGCCGGGTCCCCATCGCCCTTCAGGAAGCGCTGCACGGCCTCGTTGGTGAGCGCGCGCGCCGCCGCGAGGCGCGTCTCCATCTCGGCCAGCTTGTGGCGGGTGACCTGGAAGCCGTTGAGCGTCTTGCCGAAGGCCTGCCGCTCGCGCGAGTACGCGATGGTCTCGCGCAGCGCGAGCTCCGCGATGGCCACGCACTGCCCCGCCAGCAGCAGGCGCTCGCTCACGAAGTTCATCATGATCATGAGGAACCCGGCGTTCTCCGCGCCGATCAGGTTCTCCTTCGGCACGCGGCAGTCCTCGAAGGCGAGCTCGGCGGTGTCGCTGGCCCACCAGCCCATCTTGTCGAGCTTGCGCGTGACGCTGAAGCCCGGGGTCTTGGTGTCGATGATCAGCAGCGAGATGCCGCCGTGGCCCTCACCGCCCGTGCGGACCGCCGTGGTGATGAAGTCGGCGCGCGTGCCGCTGGTGATGAAGGTCTTGCTGCCGTTCACCACGTAGTGGTCCCCGTCGAGCACCGCGCGCGTGCGCACCGCGGCCACGTCGCTGCCGCCGCCAGCCTCGGTGATGCCGAGGGCCGACACCAGCTCGCCGCGCAGCACGGGCCGCACGTAGCGCTCCTTCTGGGCTTTGGTCCCGAACTTCACGATGGGTGGGAGCGCGATGCCGTGGCTGCCGAGCCCCACGCAGGTGCCCACCGACTTGCCGGCAAGCACGATCTCCTCGGCCGCGACGAGCACGTGGCTCAGGTCACCGCCCTGCCCGCCCCACTCTTCCGGATAGCCGATGCCCAGCAGCCCGGCCTCGGCCATGGTGCCGTAGAGCGCGCGCGGGAAGATGCCGGCCTCCTCCCAGGCGAGTGCGCTGGGCAGCACCTCGGCGGCAGCGAACTTCCGCGCCTGGGCGCGCAGGGTCTTGTGCTCTTCGGTCTCGAACAGATACGTGGACATCAGGCGGCTCCGAGGGGTGCGGGCAGCTCGGCCCGCGACATGATTCGGAGCATGATATTTCGTGTGCGAAACAAATCAAGCGGCGCCGCGACCGGCCTGCGTCTTCGCGGCGTACCAAGCCTCCACCCCGGTGGGGCGCGCGATGCCCGCTTGGTCGAGGGTGGAGAGGCCCCACTCGATGGATTCCCAGAGCGTGCCGTGGGCGGTCTGCGGAGTGGGTGGCTTCTGCACCCAGTAGAGCGCGGTGAGCGCGCCGCGTACCACCGCGCTGCGGATCACCGTGGAGTTGCCCAGCGCCCAGCGGCCCACGTAGTCGGCGTGCTTTCCCATCCATTCGGCCATGGCCTTGCGGTCTTGGGCGCCCGGCACGCCATCCAGCATGCTCAGGTTGGTGATGGACACGTAGCGCTCGTGGCGCGTGAACACCTCGGCCTCGTAGCGCGCGAACACCGCGAAGTAGTCGGAGGCCTTCATGCCCTCTCGCACCGTGAAGATGACGAGAGGCCAGAGGCTCAGATCGAGGTCGGCACGCGCATGATCAGCACCCATGGGCTCATCGAATCACGGGGGTGCATGGCCCGCAATGGGGATACCAGTGAAATTACCTGGCGTCGCGGCCTTCAGCGGCGAGGCGTAACTTCAACTTCGACGTCTGTGTAGCCCAGGCTACGGACCAGCGACTCGACCGTCCGAGCGGCGTTGCGGTCGGCCCGCGTGAGCAGCCCGCTCTCGAGTGCGGCCGCCTGCAAGGTGCGCTCGGCCTCTTGGCGGGCCCGCGTCTCCAGCGTCTGTGAGCGGCGCGCCAGCACGTCGGTGGTGCGTGTGTGCACGTAGGTGCGCTGGTTGTCGAGGCGCGCGGAGAAGACCTCGGACGGCGGCAAGCGCACGCGCACGCGGCCCGTGGTGAGGTCCGCCTCGATGGCGTCGTCTTCGAGCTGCGAGAGGTCCACCCCCGCCACGATGTCCCCGGCGGCCACCAGCAGGATGGCGTCGTCCGCGCCCACCATGCCGAAGAACACCGACTGGCGGTCGCGCAGGTCTACCACGCGCTCCACATGGGCCTCGGCGGACTCGAGCCGCGAGAGATCACGCAGCGCAGTGACCACGCTGGGCGTGGGGCGCACGATCTCGACGCTGCTGGGCTCTGGAACGGTCTCCGCCGGGTTGAGCACGCGATGCGTGCAGAGCGCCGCGCTGGACGCGACGGTGAGCGACGCGGCCACCAGCACGAAGCGCAGCCAGGAGGGCGAGCGACGCCCCGACGAGGCCTGCGGCGCCGTCGGGTCCTGGCCTTCGCGCGGGCTCCCGGACGTCAGCGGGTCTCCAGGGCGCGCTCCGCGGCGTTCATGGCCAGGGCCATGATGGTGTGCTGCGGGTTGACGCCCAGGTTGGTGGGGATGGCGCTCGCGTCGCCGATGTAGAGGCCGTCGTAGCCGTGCACGCGGCCGTTCTCGTCGCACACCGAGGTGCGCGGGTTCTTGCCCATGACCGCGCCACCGAAGAGGTGGCTGAGGATGGCCACGTAGGCGCGCGGGTCGAGCGGGGCGCTGTCCATGACGTGCAGCTGGTCTGGGGTGAGCGAGTACGGGAGGCCCTGGATGCCCGGGATGATCTCCTTGGCGCCCGCCTCGAAGTGCATGCGCGCGACGGTCTTCATGCCCTCGCGGAAGCGCTCCATGTCGGCCCGGTTGAGGCCGTAGCGGATCATGGGCTTGCTGCTGAGCCCGAACGCCGTGGGCCGCACGGTGCCCACCGACTCGGCGCGGCAGGCGTGCACCCACATGGCCAGGTGCCGGTACTTACCGAGGCGCTGCATGAGCTGCGTGCCGCCACCGGAGAGGCGGCTGGCCACGAGCTCGAGCGGGATGGCCAGCGTCTCGAGCTTCATGCCCGGGTCGCTGCGGAACTTGGTGGAGGCCCAGCCCTGCGTGGCGCCCACGTTCATGTCCACGGCCTCGTCGTACACGCCGAAGATGCCGGTGCCCGGGTGCGCGCGGAAGAAGTTGCCCAGCTGCCGGCTCTTGATGCCCGAGCGCATGAGCAGCACCGGGCTGTGCGTGACCGACGCCGCCACGAAGACACCGCGGCGCGCGCGCACGGTGAAGCGCGCGCCCGCCTTCTTGGTGGTGGGGTGCTGGAAGTGGCCCGTGACGCCGATGGCGCGCTTGCCGTCCAGCAGGATCTTGTCGGCTGGGGCACAGGAGAGCACGAGCCCCTTCTTGGCCATGGTCTCGGGCACGTAGTTCAGGTTGGTGCTCTGCTTGCGCAGGTTCTTGCAGCCCTGCAGGCACTGGCCCGAGCCCTCGCAGCCCTTCACGTAGCGGCGCATGACGTGGCCGCCCAGGTTGGCGCGCTGGTCACCCAGCACGGCCAGCTGGTTGCTGCGGCCCATGGCGCGCTCGGGCACCTCTTCCACGCACAGGTCGCGCTCGATGACGTCCTGGTACTTCCACATGCGCTCGGCGTAGGCATCGCCGCCCACGCCGTGCTCGTCGCGCCACTGGCGGAAGATGTCCCCGGGGGTGCGCACGCAGATGGCGGAGTTCACCACGGTGGTGCCGCCCACCAAGCGGGCCTGCACGATGGGCCAGAGCGCCTGGCCCATGGCCATGGAGTTGCCCCAGTCGTCCATCATGTCGCGCATCGCGCCGTAGGCCGTCTCGGGGTAGTCGTTGGGGTCGCGCCAGGGGCCCGCCTCCACGATGGCCACCGAGGCGCCGCCACGCGCGAGCGCCACGGCCGCCGCTGCGCCACCGGCGCCGCTGCCCACCACCACGAAGTCCACGTCGCGCAGGACGTCTTGTCCGATGTCTCGGAATGCAATGTGAGTCACTCGGATCTCCAGGTGCCGGGGTCGCCCTCGTACGCGTCCATGTTCATCTTGCGGCGCACGCGCTCGTCTTTGCCCCAGCACATGCCGGCCACCATCTTCACCAGGAAGATGCTCTGACGCAGCGGGTAGTTGGAGGTGGACGTGATCTTCTGCGCGTGCTGCTCACGCAGCTCGGGGCTGAGCAGCACGGCCGGCAGGGCCTTGCCCACGGTCAGCAGCGGGGTGAGCTGGTAGAGCGCCGAGCCAGCCACGAGGCCGGTGTACATCAGCGCGGGCGCCTCGGCCTTGAACTGGTCGAGGTAAGCGTCGAGACCCGTGTCCTCGATCCCGGGGAGATCCCCCGAGGCCGGATACAGATCCTGCATGGTCTTGCGTATGAGCCACTTCACGGTGCCGGCATCCTAGCAGCACGCGTGCAGCGCATTGTTAAAGTTCTGTCTGCGAACGGTCAGCGAGGAGGCGTGGCGTAATGACGCGGCGCTCGGTCGACGCCACCCCATTGTCTCGCGCGTCCAGCCGAGCATCCGTTCCAGTGCGCTGCAAGCCGCAGCCATTGGGAGGTAGCGATGGGCTACCTTCCCGTCGTGAGCCCCGCGACCCTCCACCACCGACACCTCAGCCCATCGTCGACATCCGATCGCGCGGCCAACCGAGTGAGGTTCCCCGCCTCGCTCCCTAGCTCAGGTGCGACCGCGTTCTGCTGTTGTCGGCACGGTGAGCCTCCGGCATCATCTCGCGGTGTCCATGTGCCGACGATGCTGAGGGGAATGCCGTGACCTCTAGGACTGGTCTATGACTGCCCTGTTGCTTCCACCCGCACCCGCGCCAGGCGAGATCGTTCGCATCCGCCAGCGCCAGTACCTCGTCGAGGACGTCCAGCCGCCGCCGGAGCCTGGAGAGGCGACGCTCGTCTCGATGTCGTGCCTTGACGACGACGCGCAGGGCGAGTCGCTCGAGGTGCTCTGGGAGCACGAGATCGACACCGAGGTCGTCCGCGCATCGTGGGACCGGCTCGGTCGGCGCGACTTCGATTCGCCATCGCGATTCGCCGCCTACCTTCACGCGCTCCGCTGGAACTGCGTCACGGCTACCAACCCTCGCCTGTTCCAGGCCCCCTGGCGTGCCGGCATCGAGGTGATGGCCTACCAGCTCGAGCCGCTTCGCAAGGCGCTCCGCCTTCCGCGCGTGAACCTCTTCATCGCCGACGACGTCGGGCTCGGGAAGACTATCGAGGCGGGGCTCGTGCTCCGCGAGATGCTCATGCGCCAGCGCGTTCGCCGCGTAGTCGTTGTGGCCCCACCTTCGGTCGTGATCCAGTGGAAGGAAGAGCTTGAGCAGCGGTTCGGGCTCACCTTTGTCATCTACGACCGCGACTACGTCGCGCGTTGCCGCCGAGAGCGCGGCTACGCGGTGAACCCGTGGACCACGCACTCGCGCTTCATCCTCTCCCACGCGCTCCTGCGCGACGAGGAGTACGCGGCGCCGCTTCGAGACCTGCTCAGCATCGACGAGAACGGCAAGCCGCGCGATGGCGCCGACCCGGGCTCGCTCCTCATCCTGGACGAGGCTCATCACGCCGCGCCCGCGAGCAGCTCGAAATACGCGATCGACTCGCAGTTCACGCGCGCTGTTCGCCATCTGGCCGAGCGCTTCGAGCACCGCCTCTTCCTCTCCGCGACGCCGCACAACGGCCTCTCCAACAGCTTCTCGGCGCTGCTCGAGATCCTCGATCCGCAGCGCTTCGTGCGCGGCACTCCCGTCGAGCCGAAGCTCCGCGACGAGGTGATGGTCCGCCGGCTGAAGGCGGACCTGCGCGAGGTCTCGGAGCCTTTCCCGTTCGCAAGATCGTGAAGGTCGACCTCCCGGGCCTGCCGGCGGACGCGCCCGAGCTCGCGCTGGCGAAGCTGCTCGACGAGTACTGGGAGGCGCGCGAGGAGCGGCTCGAGGGGCTGCCGCCGAAGCAGCGCGCGGCGCAGGGCCTGGTCCTCGTCAACCTGCAGAAGCGCCTGTTCTCCTCGATCGAGGCCTTCCACCGCACCCTCAAGGCGCACCGTCGCGCCCTCGAGAAGGCCGCGGCGGAGCCGCACGCGGCACCGACCGCCGCCAATTTCGAGCTGCTGCTCGCGCAGCCCGACGCCGAGGACGATCGTTCCGACCTGGCCCGAGGGCGAGGTCGAGACCGAGGAGGAGCAGGCCGTCGAAGCGGCGACCGCCGCGGGCGGCGGGAAGCCATCGCCCCGGGAGGTCGATCTCGTCACCCGCATGGAGGAGCTGGCCGAGCGCTCGCGGCGTCTGCCCGACGCTCGAGTGCACTGGCTGGTTGACTGGATCCGTCGCGAGATGTGCCCCCATCTTCCGGCGCTGGGCGCGCAGTCGCTCGGGGCCCCGCCAAGTGGCTGCCTCGGCGGGTGGTCATCTTCACCGAGTACGCAGACACCAAGCGCTACCTCGAGCAGCAGCTCAAGGCGGCCATCGGCACCACGGACCAGGGCGACGATCGACTCGCGACCTTCCACGGCGGCATGCCGGACGAGCTACGTGAGCAGGTGAAGCGTGCCTTCAACACCGACCCGGCGAAGCACCCGCTCCGGATCCTCATCGCGACCGATGCGGCCCGCGAAGGCGTGAACCTGCAGAACCACTGCGCGGACCTGTTCCACATGGATCTGCCGTGGAACCCGTCGCGCCTCGAGCAGCGCAACGGCCGCATCGACCGCAAGCTCCAGCGCGCCGCCGAGGTCCGCTGCCACTACTTCGTCTACGCCCAGCGGGAAGCCGACCGCGTCCTCGAGGTGCTCGCCGAGCGCACCAAGGTCATCCACGAGGAGCTGGGAGCATGCCCCCCGTTCTCGAGGAGCGAATGACACGCCGGCTCGCGCAGGGCATCGGTCCTGGCGGGCGGAAGGAGCTCGCCGCTGCGCTCCAGAGCAGGACACCGCCGAGCCAAGAAGCCAGGCCGCGACGGAAGAACTCGAGGGGGCACGCGAGCGCAAGGGCCGCGCTCCAGAAGCAGCTCGACGAGCTGCGCAACATCCTCGACCAGTCGCGTCGTTCGCTCGATCTGAACGAAGGGCAGCTCCACGGCGTGCTGTGCGAGTCGCTCGGGATGCTCGGAGGCGACCTCCTGAAGCCAGCGTCGGGCCGCACCGATCAGGCTTTCGAGGTCCCGGCGCTCGACCGGCGCGCCGGCGCCGACCCCACGTGGGCCGACACGCTCGACACTCTACGGAGCCCACGTCCGCGCGGGATGAAGGTCTGGGAGTGGCGCCGCACCGCGCCGATTCGTCCGGTCGTTTTCAAGGACCCCGGACACATTGATGAGGACCTCGTTCACCTGCATCTCGAGCATCGCCTGGTGCAGCGCCTGCTCGGTCGCTTCCTCGCCCAGGGCTTCGTCCTCGACGACCTCGCGCGCGCGTGCGTCGGGCAGACCGACGACGCTGTCCCGCGTGTGCTCTTGCTGGGGAGGCTCTCGCTCTACGGCGACCGCGCGGCGCGCCTTCATGACGAGGTGGTCTCCGTGGCTGCGCGCTGGGCGGATCCGACGGCACGCAAGGGCGGGCTGAAGCCCTACGCCGAGGACGCGCAGGAGAAGTCCTGGGACCTCCTGCTGGCCTCGATCTCCAAGGGCGGCGCGCCCACGGTCGCGCCCGAGGTCCAGAAGAACATCCTCACCTCGGCGCCCTCCGACGTGACGGAGCTGCTTCCGCATCTCCACGCACGCTGCGAGCTGGTCGCCGGCAAGGCGATCGCCAAGCTCAACGAGCGCGGGCAGCGCGAGGCCCGCGAGATGGTGGAGATCCTCGACGGGCAGAAGGGCGCATCAGCGCGAGCTGGCCAAGGTCGAGGATCCGCAGCAGGCCTTCGAGTTCAAGGGCTTCGACGACGAGGAGCGGCGGCAGCTCCAGGACAACGCGAAGTTCTGGCGGCGGCGCCTCGAGGCCATCCCGCGCGAGACGAGCTCGAGCTCGAGCCGAAGCGCATCCTGCAGAGCTACTCGGTGCGCGCAACCCGGTTTGAGCCCGTGGGAATCGCCTACCTCTGGCCGGTAACGGGGTGAGCCATGGCAACTGACCACGAGCTTCGAGTGCATCGCGACTGGATCGGGCTCCTGCAGCCCGTTGGTCTCGTGGTGTCCCCGCCTGCGCTCCTCGCTGCGCAGGCCCTCCCGGACAAGAACATCCTGAAGGAGCAGCAGGCGCTGCTCGCGCTCATCACCCCGCCCGCTCCGAAGGACGAGAAGAAGGCGGTGGAGCGCCCGCCGCTCCCGCTCAGCTTCGAGGCTCTCGCGACGCAGGTGCTCGGCTGGAAGCCGAACAAGCTAGCGGGCAGTCCGAGCGGCCCCGCGCTGCCCGAGTCGCTCGAGCTGGTGCTTCCGGAGTTCGGCGAGACGCTGCGCCCCACCTTCGCGGTTCCTGCGGTGGAGGAAGACGATTCGGAGTGGATGATGCTCGTCCAGGAGCTGCCGGACGGGACCTTGTTCGATGAGCCGCCTGCCGACGAGACCAAGAAGTGGCACGCGAGCCCGCAGATCCGGCTCGAGCGGCTGCTTCGCGAGACCGGCGTGCCGGTCGGCATCCTCGCCAACGGTCGCTTCATCCGCCTCGTCTACGCGCCTCGCGGCGAGTCGTCGGGACACGTCACGTGGCCGGTGCATCGGCTAACTACCGCGCTCGACCGCGACATGCTCTCGGCGCTCTGCATGCTGCTCGGCTCCGCGCGCCTCTTCGCGCTGCCGCGCGACCAGCGGCTGCCGCACCTCCTCAAGGAGAGCCGCAAGTACCAGAACGTCGTCTCGACGAAGCTCGCGGGGCAGGTGCTCGAGGCTCTGAACGAGCTCCTGCGCGGGTTCCAGTCGGCGAACGAGGCCGTAAAGGGTAGGCTCCTCGACGCGACGGTCCGCGCGGACCCTGACCACGTCTACGGCGGCCTGCTCGCGGTGCTGCTCCGGCTCGTGTTCATCCTCTACGCCGAGGAGCGGGGCCTGCTCTCGTCATCCGCAGCCTACGTGCGGAACTACTCGCTGGTCGGTCTCTTCGACAAGCTGCGCATCGACGCCGGCCGCTTCCCCGACACGATGGACCAACGCTACGGCGCCTGGTCGCGCCTGCTCGTGCTCTTTCGCATGGTGCATGACGGAGCCAAGCGCGGGGACCTCCGTCTCCCTCCGCGCTACGGGCACCTCTTCGATCCCGATGCCTGGGGGTTCCTCGAGGGACGACCCCTCCGCATCAACCGCGTAGTGGGCGCCCCCGTCGAGGTGCCCAAGGTGCCCGATGGCGTGGTGCTGCGGGTGCTCGAGAAGCTCCTTCTGCTCGACAGCGACCGGCTCTCGTACCGAGCGCTCGACGTGGAGCAGATCGGCTCCGTCTACGAGAACATGATGGGCTTCCGCCTCGAGCGCGCGTTCGAGCCGTCCATCGGTGTCGGCAAGGAGCACGTGGTCGTCGGGCTCGAGACGCTGCTCGCGAAGAAGGGCGCGGAGCGCGAGAAGCTCCTCAAGGAGACGGCGAGCGTCGAGCTGACGGGCAAGGCCTCCGAAGCGCTCAAGGAAGCGGCCACCGTCGACGACCTCGTCGCCGCGCTGAGCCGGCGCATCTCGCCGCTCACGCCGAGCACGGTGCCCGCGGGCGGACTCTACCTCCAGCCCACCGACGAGCGACGCCGCTCGGGCTCGCACTACACGCCGCGCGAGCTGACCGAGCCGATCGTTCGCACGACGCTACGGCCTATCCTCGAAGACCTCGGCCCGAGCCCGAAGCCCGAGCAGCTCCTCGCGCTCAAGGTCTGCGATCCGGCGATGGGCTCCGGGCGCGTTCCTGGTCGAGGCGTGCCGGCAGCTCGCCGATCAACTCGTCAAGGCTTACGACGTTCACGGGCGTCCGACCGACGTTCCGCCCGATGAGGACGTGCTGCTCTACGCGCAGCGGCAGGTCGCGCAGCACTGCCTCTACGGAGTCGACAAGAACCCGTTCGCGGTCGACCTCGGCAAGCTCTCGCTCTGGCTCGCCACGCTGGCGCGCGACCACGCCTTCACGTTCCTCGACCACTCGATTCGCCACGGCGACTCGCTGGTCGGGCTGACGCGCGAGCAGATCGCGAGCTTCCACTGGGCGCCCGAGAAGCAGATCCTAGTCATCCGCACGTTCGTGGACAAGGCGATTGCCGAGGCCATGGCGCTGCGGGCCAAGATCCCGGACCTCGCCAACTCGGACGACGTTCGGGAGAAGCGGCAACTCTTGCGGGACGCGGACGACGCGCTCGCGAAGGTGCGGATGGTGGGGGATGCGGTGGGAGCGAGCTTCTTCTCCGAGGAGAAACCCCAGGGGCGCGGGAAGAAGCGCGGGAACGGTGGGAGACCGAGACTCAGAACTGGCTCTCGGGCCACCCCTCGGCGGGAGAGCTTCCCGCATTCGTCGAGGAGCTGCGATCGGGTGAGAGACCGGTACCGTGCTTTCACTGGGCGATTGAGTTCCCAGAGGTCTTCGATGCATCT